>NZ_JABXHF010000027.1:0-46617 GCF_013393565.1 Virgibacillus sp. | reverse complement strand
TTGTCTTTTTTTCATTGTGTACAAATAACATATATCAGAAAATTCTGTTACCTATGTCTCAAATGGAAAATTAACGCTTGACTTGAAGCATTACTTTTTATGCAACGCTAGTGATAATTTCCTAGACCAGCACAAAAATATACTTATAGGATTTACAAAATTAATACATTTTATATAAAAATGGAGAAGTTTTACCGTTTCAATAAACAGCAACTTCTCCATTTTTATTATTCGTCTAATCCAATTGTGTAATCAACATTTTCTGAATACGTGTTACCAGCATTCCAAAGCAAGAACTCATTTATTTCATTTTCATACAACGCCTTAATCTGCGCCTCTACTTCGGCTTTGCCGTATTGCTTCGTTGCTCCAGAATACAACCAAGGTGCTTCAAAGTCTTGAAGCCAAGGTCTTGAAACTGGCGGTTCTTCTAAAGCACCTAATACTTTATTTTCCATCTTCGCATACTCATCCACTAATTTATAAGGCTCGGTATCTGGCTTTTCAATACCGAAATAAGATGTCCAATGACTAGGATAAATCATGGACGAAATAATATCTACGTTCTCTGATATTTTAGAAAAGTTCTGTCCAATTCCAGGCGCTTCTTCTATCGTAGCTGCATAACCAAAAATATCTACAGAAACATCAACATCGTAGTTTGATAATTCATTTCGCGCATATTCTACGAAATCAGTAACTGCTTGAACACGCTTTTGCACATCGTCCATTTCACTGTCCTTATAATCACCTAAACTATAATCCAATTCTTGGTCTCTCGTTTCAAATCCTTCCGGAAAACGAACATAATCAAATTGAATTTCTTGAAAGCCCATCTGCGCAGCCATCTTAGCCACTTCTACATTGTATTCCCATACTTCCTTTTGAAACGGATTAACAAACGCTTCCCCTTTATTATTAACCCACACTTGTCCATTCTTTTTAAATGACAGGTCAGGGCGTTTTTTAGCTAGAACGGAGTCTTTAAAAACTACCACTCTAGCAATCGGATAGATTTCTTTTTCTTCCAGAGTTTCCATCATTTTCTCAGGATTCTGTATCATATTTGAAGCCATATCTTCATAAGGAGAACCTTCTTCAGGAGTGAATGTTAAATTGCCATTATCTTCTTTTACATCAATGACCATTGAATTCAATTCCGTCTGATCAACAAAATCAACAAGATTGTTGAATCTGCTTCCTCCCGCTGAATTTCCAGTCACATAAATACCACGCACCGCATCTGGATATTCAAATTTATAGTCTGAGGTATGTACAAATCGTTTCATACTATCTTTTAACGGCTGTAGGCTAAGTTCACGTTCTTGGTGTAAGCTAGCAGTAGCTGTCTCTTCCCCATGTGCAACCATAGGAAGATTTAATAAAGCAATACTAATCCCTGAGATTAGTAGATTTCGTGTTTTTCTCATGCTTATCAATCTCCATTTTCATAATTGTAGTTCTAGTATAAAGGAAAACCTGTCAATTTTGAATGAAAAATATCAATTTATGTTGAAAATGATTAACATTTCCTAGATCACTCGTTATTTGTTAATAGGACGTGCTAGATTGTATTTATATAGAAGATAGATCCAATTTTCATTAATTCCTTTTTTACATATGCAAATTTAAAAAGTTTGTTCTATAATAAGGGTTAGATATATTAGAAAAACTTGACTTACCGCCAAAACTTCATGGCGGAAGCGGTAGTTTTTCTCAACTATAAAACCTAAAAATTATACTTTCCTATAGTATAAGAAAGGAAGTCTTCTTAATGACGAAGAACAATGTAAAACTAACAACGCTCACCACAAAAGGGGGATGCGGTTGTAAAATTGGCCCCGCTGATTTAGCTGACATTATAAAACAACTCCCTTCACCCACTCCAAACCCAAACGTCCTTGTCGGTTTAGATACAAGCGATGATGCTGGAGTATACCAAATTAATGAAGATACAGCTATTGTACAAACGTTAGATTTCTTTACACCAATTGTAGATGATCCATATTCATTTGGACAAATTGCTGCAGCTAACGCCATTAGTGATATTTACGCTATGGGCGGTACACCAATAACGGCATTGAACATCGTTGCTTTCCCAGTCCACACCTTAGATAAGGAAATTTTAGCCGATATACTACGTGGTGCTGGTGATAAATTGACTGAAGCGGGCGTTGCATTAGTAGGCGGACATTCCATTGATGACAAAGAACCAAAGTTTGGACTTGCCGTAACCGGAATCATACACCCTGCAAAAGTGCGGACAAACAGTGGAGTGAAACCGAATGATAAGTTAATTCTGACAAAACCGATTGGTGTAGGTGTACTAACAACATCTATTAAACGCAATTTACTTACAGATATAGAGATTGAACATGTTACGAAGGTAATGGCTACATTAAATAAAGTAGCTGCTCATATTATGCAAAGTTATGAAATACACGCCTGTACAGACATCACAGGTTTTGGATTGTTAGGCCATGCATCCGAAATGGCCATAGGTAGTGAAGTCAGTCTTACTATATACGACCATAAAGTCCCTAAACTACCTAGGGTTAAGGAGCTAGCAGAATTAGGTGCTATTCCTGGTGGTACAAAGAATAATTTTCAACACGTACAAGGAAAAGTTTCTTTTCCAAGTAGCATGGACCAAATAGACCAGTGGATTTTATGTGATGCGGTTACTTCAGGTGGTCTGTTAATGGCTGTAAAGGATAAAGAAGCTGCTCAACTACTATCTGAATTACAAGCTGAAGGTATACATGCCGCAATTATTGGCGAGGCTACGGAAGATACAAAATCACATATTTACGTACAGGAGTAAGATAGGAAGAGGTGGCAAAACATTGTTGCAAAATATTACTATTGAAGCACTTAGATCAATGAAGGAAAAAAAGAAACTTACGCTTATTGATGTAAGATCTCCTTCTGAATTTAACACCGCCACGATTCCAAACAGTATCAATATTCCCTTTTTTAATGACGAAGAAAGAGCAGAAGTAGGTACATTGTACAAACAAAAAAGTCCTGAAATAGCTAAAGAGCATGGCTTAAAAATAATGTCTGCAAAACTACCTGATTTTGTGAAAAGTTTTTCAAATACAGATGGAGAAAAGATTGTATTCTGTTGGCGCGGTGGCATGCGGAGTAAAACAACAGCTACTGTTTTAGACTTAATGGGGATTAGCGTTTATCGGTTAGATGGAGGCTATCGCAGTTATCGCAACTGGGTTGTGAACACGTTAGAAAATTTAAATTGGGATACGAAAGCACTCGTACTAAACGGTCATACTGGATCAGGAAAAACAACCATACTTAGAAGATTAGCAAAGCTAAATTACCCTGTTATTGATTTAGAAGGAATGGCTAATCACCGTGGTTCCATATTTGGTCAAATTGGCTTACAACCACATAACCAAAAAACATTTGATGCGTTGCTCATCGAACAAATAGAAAGCATAAAACAAACGCCATTTATGCTTATTGAAGGTGAAAGTAAGCGAGTAGGTAGAGTGATTTTACCAAACTTTCTCTTAAAAAAGAAGACGGAGGGCACGCAATTTATCATTGAACTTCCCATTGAAGAACGAACCGCAGAAATTATAAAAGAATACGAACCTTGGAAGTATAAAGAATCTTGTTTAGAAGCATTTAAACGTATCAAAAAGCGCATTCATACACCTATTGCTAAACAAATTGAAACGGAATTAAACGCAGGACACTACGAATTAGCAGTCATGCTATTGCTCAAATATTATTATGATCCTTTATACGACTATACGACGAAACAAATACCCGATAATAAAAAAATAAGAATTAAAGCGAAAAATATATCCGAAGCCTATCACTTATTAAAGGAGCAAATAGATAACAGCTTTTATGCCAAATAACCTAATCAGCAAATGACAAGAAATGGCGTAGACGCCAAACTCCTGCCTTGCAATCTTTAACAAAGCTTTATATAATAATACAAAACAAATACCATTAGCGATGACAAAGATATAGTACAATATTCCCGCTGGTTTTTAAGAGAGCTTGTGGCAGGTGAAAACAAGCACCATGGTTTATTGGAATTGGGCTTTAGAGCTTGTTAGCATGAATGAAGTGACCTTTTTCTATAGAAGGTAATTAGGGTGGCAACGCGGTTCAATCGTCCCTGTAACAGGGGATAATTGAGCCTTTTTATATGGAAAATAATGAAAATGGAGTGAACAAAATGACAACAATTTTTTCAGGAATTCAACCAAGTGGTACGTTAACTTTAGGAAATTACCTCGGTGCATTAAAACATTTTACGGAACTTCAAGATGACCATACATGCTATTTTTGTATTGTGGATGAACATGCTATTACTGTTCCGCAAGATCGATTAAAACTTCGAAATAACATCCGTTCGCTTGCAGCCTTATATTTAGCAGCCGGTATTGATCCAGAAAAATCAACGCTATTTATCCAATCAGAAGTCCCTGCACACACGCAATTAGGATGGATGCTACAATCCATCAGTTATATGGGTGAGTTAGAACGAATGACCCAATATAAAGATAAATCTGCAGATAGAGAAGCTGCTATTCCGTCGAATTTGCTCACCTATCCTGCCTTAATGGCGGCTGATATTTTACTATATCAAACCGATCTCGTTCCTGTAGGAGAAGATCAGAAACAACATTTAGAATTAACGAGAAATTTAGCACAACGATTCAACAATCGATATAACGATATCTTTACTGTTCCAGAGGTAAGTATACCTAAGGTTGGAGCTCGTATTATGTCATTGCAAAACCCATTAAAGAAAATGAGTAAGTCCGATGAGAATGAAAAAGGATTTATTTCTATGCTTGATGAACCAAAAAAAATCGAAAAGAAAATTAAGAGTGCTGTCACTGATTCTGAAGGAATCGTGAAATACGATAAAGAAAACAAACCGGGTGTATCTAACCTATTATCTATTCATTCCATCTGCTCTGGTGAATCTATTGCATCCCTTGAGCAAAAATATGCGCACAAAGGTTATGGAGAATTTAAGCAAGGAACAGCTAATGCTATCATTGAGGTGTTAAAACCAATTCAAGACAACTATTATTCACTCTTGGATTCTGAACAATTAGATTCAATTTTAGATTCTGGTGCCGAAAAAGCTGCCCTCACCGCAAATCGAACAGTTGCAAAAGCCAAAAAAGCAATGGGCTTAGGAAGAATAAAAAAGAAAAAATAATGTAAAATCAATGAGTGGGGCTTTTCTGTTATCCCCATTCATTGTTTAGTAACCCAAGGGGGGATGACCTATAGGCCTCTTGATTTAGGTGCTATTATTACCCGATTTGTTTTGTCCAACACTTATATAAAGAGATAAAAAACTTTCTCATTATTACGACATTCCTATAATGAAAAAAATCGGGTAAAGCGTAGTTGCTTAACCCGTTACTTTAACACTATAGAAAAGTATAAGTTTTAAGGATTGTAGTATAAGAAAAACTACAGCTTCCGCCATAAAGATTTGGCGGTAAGCCAAGTTTTTCTAAACATCCATTATTGCGAAGCGTTTTGTTCTTGCCCATTTTCTATTTCCCACATTTTTTCCAAGAAAGGCTGTCCTTTAATAAGTTTGTGACAGAAATCCTCATGCCGATCACTCCACCCTTTTTTCACGCCTTCATATAGGGCAGTCCAAACTGCTTTCTCATCCATAAAACGAATATATGGATAACGTTTTGGATTCCATTCTGTTAACCAATAACGTAACTCTTCCAAATTATTTGTCGTCCATAACTGATCTAACCCCATCATCATTAATTGTTTTAGTTGACGCTCTCTTCTAGTTAATCCAAAAACGAGTTCTGGTGGCATAGAAAGCATATGGTATTCTTTTTTATAATTGTTCCCGTCATATTTAAACGATTGCACTTTGGCATTTTTTATCATATCGTAGACGAGCTGTTCCTGCCTTGGAATTAATCTGCTTTTTCGAACTGGGATCCGATAACCAATAGTGTCAAAGATAAGGATTTCCTTGCCATCTGTTATAATGCTAGCATATTCTAGAACTGTTCTATCATGCCCTTTGCGCATATAAGCACGCTTATAGATAGCATCTAAAAGCGGTTTTGGGATTTCCTGCATATCATTTTCAATATAAGAGAACAGTTCTTTCGTTATGTATAATAATGGTATTTGATCTAATAATTCAATACCATCATCTTTACGCCACTCATGAAAATAACATACATTATAACCATTCTCTTCTCCTTCAAACCAATTCACCCAAACATCATGCATATATAGCATAAAACAACCCTCACTTTTTCAAACTGAATTTAACATACATTATGACCATCTAGCAGACAAAATATTCTAGTTACAACATATTATTTTTCAAATGAGCGTTTTAAACTATATGTTTTCAACAAAAATTTTTAAGATAACTACGACGAAGTATTCGTGAAATAGATGGCTAACTGTTTGGGTAACGTTTTAAAGCAATATGCATGAGAATCAGCCCAACTGGCAAAAAATAACATTCTACTCTACTAGTTATAAAACTCATATACTCTCCCCATGATAGACCTGCTGGAAGAAAATTCATATATGCAATAATGGTGACGCCACCCATAATAGAAAAACCAAAGCCCATTAAAAATAAAAACACGTATCCCATTTTCTCTCTCCTGCCTTGTCCTTTTTAATAGACTATGCTTGTCCCAAACTATACATGTTAGAAAAACTGTCCCTTTTCCAACTCTCCATAACGAAAGACACCACTTTGCTTATTAATAAAGAAAAAAGCCGATCAAATTTGATCGGCTTTAAATTGATTTTATGACGTTTCATAACTATGAAGAATTCTTCCTTCTCGCTTTCCAACTATGCTTGGTATTTTTTAAATAGTAGTGCAACATTATGACCGCCAAATCCAAGCGAATTACTTAACACAACTTGAACATGCTGTTTTCTTGCCTTGTTTGGAACATAATCCAAGTCGCAATCTGGGTCAGGATGTTCAAGATTAATGGTAGGCGGAACGATTCCTTCTTCAATTGCTTTAACAGAAATCACCGATTCTACACCGCCAGCAGCACCTAGTAAATGTCCTGTCATTGATTTTGTTGAAGAAATGACAACATCATTCGCATGGTCGCCCAATACTGTCTTTATAGCAGCAGTTTCAAATTTATCATTAAGGGCTGTGCTCGTACCATGTGCATTAATATAATCAACCTCATTTGGTGCAATTGTTGCATCATTTAACGCCATATCCATCGCACGTGCTGCACCTTCGCCGTTTTCTGCTGGCGCAGTAATATGATAAGCATCACCAGTAGCACCGTAACCAACAATTTCTGCGTAAATATGTGCCCCACGATCTAACGCCGTTTCTAAGTCTTCTAACACTAAAACACCGCAACCTTCTCCCATTACAAACCCATCACGATATTTGTCAAATGGGCGACTTGCTTTTTGTGGATCTTCATTAAGAGAGAGTGCTTTGGCAGAAGAAAAGCCAGCAAACGCCATGTTAGATATCGGCGCTTCTGTTCCACCGGTAACAATGGCATCGGCATCACCACGCTGCACGGCTTTAAAAGCATCACCTATGGAACTTGCACCTGAAGCACAAGCTGTAACAGAACATGAATTTATCCCTTTTGCACCTAATTGAATAGAAACTTGACCCGCAGCCATATCTGGGATCATCATTGGTACAAAAAATGGACTAACTCGCTTAGGCCCTTTTTCTAACAGTTTTCGATGCTGATCTTCCCAAGTTTGCATACCACCGATACCACAGCCAATCCAAACGCCTACACGATTCCGATTATCATCATCAATAGTAAGGTCGGCATCGTCAACCGCCATTTTGGACGCCACAACAGCATATTGTGTAAACAAGTCCATTTTACGAACGTCTTTCTTCTCGATATAGGCACTTGGATCAAAATCTTTCACTTCTCCAGCTACCTTAGCCGGAAATAGTTCTTTATCCACTTTGGTCACAAAATCAATCCCTGATTTCCCTGAAATTATGTTTTCCCACATGGTACTAACATGATTTCCAACAGGCGTAACAGCACCAACTCCTGTTACTACAACTCTTCTTTGTTTCATATGGTTTTCCTCCTAGCTCCATCCAGTTATCTTCCCCATTTTATGGCTAAGGCGCCCCATGTTAAACCGCCGCCAAAGCCAACTAAAACGATCAAATCATTATCATTTATTTTACCATCTGCGACTGATTCCGACAAAGCAATTGGTATAGAAGCTGCAGAGTTATTGCCATACTTCTTTACTGTTTGGGCCATCTTATCTTCGGAGATACCTAATCGCTGCCGAGCCGCCTCCATGATGCGGATATTTGCTTGATGTGGCACTAAATAATCTACATCATCTTCTTTATATCCAGCAGCTTTAATTACATTAACAGATGATTCTGGCATTTGTCTGACAGCAAATTTAAATACTTCACGACCATTCATATATAAATAACCAGTATCTTTTTCCTGCTTTAATTCTTTTCCGCCTGCACCATTAGCACCTAATTCGAACGAAAGAATCCCTTTACCATCCGATACTTGGCCCATTACGGCTGCACCAGCACCATCACCAAACAATACGCATGTGCTACGATCTGACCAATCAGTAATCTTTGACAGCTTTTCTACTCCTACAACTAATACATGTTTATATGTGTTGTTTTCAATAAATTGCTTTGCTGTTACCATCCCATACATAAAACCTGAACAAGCTGCACTAATATCCATGGCTGCTGCATTCCTTGCACCTAAACGTTCTTGAATCATACAGCTAACAGAGGGAAATGGTGTGTCAGGAGTTACTGTTGCGACTAAAATAAGGTCTATATCATTAGGTTCTAGATTCGCATTGTTGATAGCTTTTTCTGCTGCTAAAAATGCCATATCTGAAGTATCCATGTCCTCTTCTGCTATTCTTCTTTCTTCAATACCTGTTCTCGTACGAATCCACTCATCATTTGTATCGACGATCTTCTCTAAATCATGATTCGTAACGACTTTTTCAGGAACATAATGACCTAAGCCTAAAACACCAACATCCATATTTCCATCTCCTTAAAAAATCTAAAATAATTATTATCTATTATTATTACTTGGTACTAATTTTAATGTATTGTAATTTTTTTTGCAAGTTACAGGCTGATAATCTTACCTAGCTTTTAAATGATGGTTCGTAGGGAGGTTTCTTTTATTCTTACTACTTGTTCACAGCATTAGCGAAAATTAGCTTATCGTCCATTCTTTATAACATCAAACGCTTTGACTATTTTTCTATCGTTTAATGGTGTAACATGAAGGCTTGTACAAAATAGAAGTTTATGCGAAAAGCTTTAATTTGCTGCATACTTGTTCAGTCAAGCGTAAAACTTATAGTACCTTATATTCAGTTTAAAAAGGGAGAGAGGAAACTTTCAATACCGAATAGTAATCGATATGAAATAACAAGACTACATTACCTTTCAGGGAGTAAACCCGTATTTGTATAATGTTCCATTGCTTGGTTCATCTCATATTGATAAGAGTGGGGAACTTGGTCATTAAAAGGCGCTAAAGAAATAACACCATCTTGAAAATCAAAGCTTTTTAACTGTCCGGCTAAATTACGATCATTTACATGTTCCACTGCATATTCATACAGTTTCTCTACATGGTGGACAGTCGAAGTTAAAACTGTATGCTCTGCTAACTCTGCTTGATTAGTCCTATACCCAATGGCATAAACCTCATCTCTTTTTGCTTGCTTAATAATCTCTTCACTAAAAGCATCACCTATTGGATAAAATACATCTACGCCGGTTGATTTCATTTGTTGGTAAATCCCTTGTGCCGTTTGCACCTCATTCCAGTCATTTAAAAAAGCTAATTCTATTTCCGCTTTCGGGTTTACATTTTTAACGCCCTCAAAGAAGCCTTCAATCTCTGGCTGCCATTCATTAGTGGCAATGATGCCCACTTTATTTACAGCTGTCATTTTACCAGATAACATACCAGCAAAATATCCAGCCGCATACGTATCAAATGTAAAACTAGTTACATTTTTTGCAACATAAGAACCATTAAAATAAACAAACTGTATATGAGAATAATTCTCAGCAACGTCTGTAAAGTGTTTTCCATAAAAAGAACTATGGCCAAATATAAAATTTACTCCTTGATTGGAAAATTCCTCTATCGCTTCAATAATTTCCTTCTCAGTTGCAACATTTTCTTTATAATAAACATCCATTCCGTACTTTTCTCCTAATGAAACAAGTCCTTGGTACCCTTTTTCATTCCATATGTGATCAGAGATGTTTCCGTTTAATAACATACCCACACTCTGTATTCGCTGTTCTGTTTGCATGGGGCTACTACAGCTACCTAGTATCATTAACATGCTAATAATTGCAAAGACATTCCGCAATAGAAACACCTCCTACTCTATTTCCGTATAAGACAACTGTCTTTTTTATACTATGGGAAAGTTTAAAGGTTTATAGTATAAGAAAAACGACAGCTTCCACGATAAAGATTTGGCGTTAAGCCAAGTTTTCATAAAATCACTTTCACAAATACGTGTACTTAAAAGGGTAGCTCACCTAGCGCAGGCTATGGCACAAAAATTCAACCACACGTACTCAAACATTTACTGTTCGCTTACAAGGCCGTTAATCTACATCCTTTTGATCAGAACATCTTCCCTAATCGTTGATTTCGAAAGTGTTGAATGACCTGATTAACTGTCGCCTCTTTAGGTCTATTGTCCTTAATATCTATATAATTATCAAGTTTTATTTTGTTTACGTTTTGCTTCTCTTCACCTACCTCGTACATTTCTAACCATTTAAGAAAAACGTCTATAAAATCATGAATATATATGGCATGTTGAAGAAAATAATCCGATGAAAAAGGAACAAATTCTCCTTGAAAATACATACCATTCTCTGACATAGGCATCCATTCACCGAATAAAAGAGGTAATTCAATAATTACGCCATTTAGGCTTGTAAATGGATGTACTGTACTTGGATGTGCTAGTGTTACACATAATTCCGCAGAAATATTGACATCTTCTTGAATGGAACCAATACAAATGAATTGTTCATATATTTCGTTTGTATCACCTGAATAAAAGGAAAAATTACTATTTCTCCCAAAAAAAAGAGACAGAGAATCATCTTTTTTACAGTCTACAATCCCCTCTACTTTCAAGCCTTGTTCCAATAATTGATTCGTGATATGAAAACCAATCCAATGATTACAATTTGCAACCACCGTAACCAAAGACACCACTCCTGTTCGTAATTTTTTCATAATACGGTATGCAGTGAATCTTCAAGCAAAGAGCCCTACGCAACATTTGAGCGGTTGGTTAGCAAGGGCATACTTCAAGTTCCTTGCGCAAATAATACATTTAAGCCCTTTTATCTCTGAGGGAACTTCTCTATCATATGTCTTCCTGATTTACATTAGCTTTCTTTCAGATTACATTACTGGATATAGAACAAGTCTTTATGTTTCCATCATATTCCTATGGAGAATAAGACTCTTCCATTCGTTACATTTATGTTATGATTTTCAGTAAATGCAAGTTATACTTTTTTTTTCATCTTTGTTTTGGTAAACTAGAAAGAGATATTCTAATAAAAGTTACTGTAAAAAACGAGGTGTTATCATGCGATACATTGTTACACTTTTCTGGTCATGTTTAATCGGCGCAGTAGTTTCCTATGTTTTATCAAGTATGGGAAGTGAACCATTCAACTTAACAGCAACCATCGGATTATCAGTCGTCTTTTTTGTGATGGTATCCGTACTAGGTGACGGTATTTTAAAAGAAGATAACTAAGTCAATTTATAATGACACTGCAACCGTGTGGAAGCCCACACCGTTGCTTTAGTTTATTCTCCATACATAGCTAGTTTCAGGATCGTACGTTCATACCGTACCCACAGTTGCCTAATTGAAGAAAAGGGAAAGCCCTTGCCTCCTTTTAACGTATAAGGCAAGGGTTTTTTCTTGCTTCAATTAATACCATGGTAAAATGCTGAGTGCAGCTAAAGCAGTTAGTGGTAAAATAAGCCTTCGAAAACGGTTAGGAGGGTACCCATATCCTCCGTAACCATAACCAGGCCCTCCGTATCCTGGATAGCCATAACCAAATTGTCTGTGATGTTGGCTATGCCCTTGCTGCATATGTGAGTGATGTTGTTCATGCGCTTCTATTGGTACTGCTAAATATACAGATTCATGATCCAAACCTGTTATTATCCCGTCAACGCTAGAACCATCTACTAACTCAATAAGCACATAAGCATGCATATGATCCTTACAAACATCGTATATATGTTGATGACCGTGACTCATATTATCTGCCTCCTCACCACTCAGCCTATTCATTTGCCCATAGGTTGGTGACTTGTATAGTGCGAAAATCTACTATTGCAGTAAATAGTTAAAAACGCTGTTTTATCGCAAGGCTCTTAGGTTTCTTAAAAGTATATGCATGTAAGTCATCCTTCTTAAATTTTGTTTTTTATAATACAACTAAAGAGCTTACAAAATTGTAAGCTTCTGTAAGGTAAATAAATACCTTGATTTTCCATTTCAGTTTAATCTTACAATAGAGAGATATTGGAGAGGATTTTTTCATGGACGCTATATCTAGCTTAAGTATCATTTTAAAATATTTACTACTCGGTTTATTTCAAGGTTTCACGGAACCAATACCTATTTCATCAAGCGGGCATTTGGTTATGCTTCGTGATCTCCTTCATTTACAAGTCGAATTAACAGGATTGTCATTTGAAATTTTAGTGAATTTTGGGTCACTAATCGCTGTGCTGGTCGTTTTCCGTGAAGATTTAATTCGGTTAACAAAAAATGGGCTTCGATTTATTTTACAAAAAGATAGAGATAATGAAGCAACGGCTGACTTTCAATTTATCGTATTTCTAATTGTAGCAACCATTCCTACGGGAGTTTTAGGCTTCTTATTAAACGACTATATAAGTGACATCAAAGCAGTTACTGTCGGATACACCTTGCTGATTACTGGGGCAGCTTTATGGATAATTCGTAATCTTCACGGGAAGAAAAATGACGGAGATTTAACGATAAAAGACGTACTTATTGTCGGTGCAGCGCAAGCCGTCTCATTAGTTCCTGGAATTAGCCGTTCAGGTGCTACCATTGTTGCTGCCATGCTTGTCGGCATGAAGCGGGAAACAGCTTTTCGTTTTTCTTTTTTACTTTATATTCCCGTTAGCCTTGGTGTTACGATTTTAGGAATAAGTGATATTGTCAAAGATGAAAGGTTTAATGAATTAATGATCCCTTATGCTATTGCCTTTTTAGCTTCCATTATTGCTACATATTTTGCCCTTAAATGGTTCGCTAACATCATGGCTAAAGGCAACCTAAAGTATTTTAGTTTTTATTGTTTCATAGTTGGGATCCTAGCAATTATTATCTTTACACGATAAAACCAATGGATTCCATGGAATAAAAAAAGCAGTTGTCTATTACAGGCAACTGCTTTTGATTCATTTTCTAAGGTAATAAATTAATCTGGAATACCTAGTGCAATTTTAGCATAACGTGACATTCTTTCCTTGCCCCATGGAGGGTTCCATACAATGCTAACTTCCGTTTCTTTCACTTCTGGAATATCAGATAATGCGTGTTTGACGTCTTGCTCAATATGTCCAGCAAGCGGACATCCCATAGAAGTTAGTGTCATTGTAACCTTACATATCCCCTCTTCATCTAATTCTACATCATATACTAAACCTAAATTAACAATATCTATGCCTAATTCAGGATCAATAACATTTTCTAATGCACCAAAAAGATTCTCCTTTAATGCCTCATCCATACAATTTCCCTCCTCCAATATGTTATTACTATTTAAACATATTTTTGTTTATATTTAAAGAAAACAACGCTTGTTACAAACAGTTTGAAAACGGTTTGAATGAATTCCTATGCTTGTAAGCTTGGATATTTATGTGTAGTAGCGTATAACTTGATTATAAATGATTTACAAACCACTTTACCGTTTCAAGTGTGGCAAATCTCCCTACTTTATGACCACGATTTGCTTCTCCTAGAAAAACAATATCTTTAGAGTTAGCATAAGTTGGTGCTACTTGTTTATAAAAAGAGTATGCATGATTAAACGGTACAATCTCATCTGCTTCCCCATGCCAGATAAACAACGGGCGTTCATTTAACTTCTCTGGTTGCTGAGACAAATCATACTTAGCTAACCGATCCAACAAGTTCGTAATTTCTTTTTGTTCTACAGGCAGATCGCCCGTTTTTTTAAACGCATCAATAATTTCCTGTGCAAAGGTTGTAATCTTCGGTGTACCCATTAAGATAGCAGCTGCTTTAACCCATTCATATTGGGTAATTGCAGCAGAAGTAGTTATCCCTCCCATGCTTGTTCCCGCTACGCCAAAGCGATCATCTAATAATAATCCAGCTTCATCCACATAATCCTTTATATATTGTAATTCAGTTACATTTTGCACTACAATATCCCAAAAGGATAGTTGTCTTTTCTCCACATGAATGCCATTTTCACGGTTGCCATGATACTTACTATCTGGCAAGATAACCCGGTATCCTTTTTGAGCAAGTAAAAATGCTAGCGGCAAATTATGCTCTTTTGCGCTGGTAAACCCGTGGAAATAAGTAACTACGGGCAAAGCGACGCCATTTTTTTCTGCATCCACTATAATTAAGCTTGGAATGGTATCAATTTTTTCTTCATATATTCCGATCATGCTACACTGTCCCCTTATGTACGTATTCGTATATTTTTCATTCTACTATCACAAAGAATGCCTATCAACTTTTTCATCATCGACACCGTTCATCCTATATCTGAAAAACCTACATTATTATTGGATA
This sequence comes from Virgibacillus sp., assembly GCF_013393565.1. Classification (NCBI taxonomy): domain Bacteria; kingdom Bacillati; phylum Bacillota; class Bacilli; order Caryophanales; family Bacillaceae; genus Virgibacillus; species Virgibacillus sp. The sequence continues at coordinate 31,689 of NZ_JABXHF010000027.1, read as the reverse complement.
TTTGATTTTAATTATAAAGCTTCTTTCCTCCCCATTAATTGTTCGGATCGCCGAATAAGCCATCTAAATATATTTTGTTTTTTCAATCTAACAGCAATTTATGTGCAGGATACAGCAGGGTAAGTAGATGTTAGTACAAGTTTTACTTTACATTCCTTCGTTTCGACTATACACTATGAACAGATGAGGTGATTGTAAATATGCAAACAAACAGACACTTAATAGCATTAGATCTTGATGGAACACTGTTAACCGATAAAAAAGAAATAAGCCCTAAAACAAAACAAGTAGTTTTAAAAGCAATGGACGAAGGTCATATCGTTGTTATTGCAACAGGCAGACCACATCGGGCAAGTATTGGTTATTATAAAAATTTAGGGTTAACTACTCCGATGGTAAATTTTAATGGTGCACTTATTCACCATCCAAATGATAAGAAATGGGATGCTCTGCACAGTCCGATGTCTATACGAACAGCTCATAAAATTATCGGAACGTGTTATGAGCTAAATGTACGAAATATTTTGGCTGAAGTTATGGATGATGTGTATTTAGATCAATATGATCAAGCCATTATTGATATATTTCATATGTCAAAAAATGACCCCCCTTTTACAATAGGGAGTCTGAGAAATAAATTAACAGAAGACCCTACTTCCATCTTAATTCATCCGAAAGATGAACATATTTCCACATTACGAAAACATCTTGATGACTTTCATGCTGACCTTATTGAACACCGTAATTGGGGAGCACCTTGGAACATTATTGAAATTGTTCGCAAAGGAATGAATAAGGCTGTTGGTTTACAGAAGATTGCTCATTATTTCCATATCCCCGCGAATCGCATTATCGCTTTTGGTGACGAAGATAATGATTTAGAAATGATTGATTACGCAGGGGTAGGTGTAGCTATGGGCAATGCAATTGATGAATTAAAATCCATAAGTAAATACGTGACAGATTCTAATGAAGAAAACGGAATAGCAAATTTCTTACAAACCTATTTAAAAATAGGCTGAAAATCTATTTTCTTATGGTGTTGTTATTCTTTTACAGTCGCGCTTTTACTGCTAAAAAAATATCTTATCACCACTAAAATTCAATTATTTCCATTTATAATTATGGATAAAAAGATCACACTAAGGGTGAGCACAATTCATGTGTTCACCTTTTTTGCTTTCGAATAACAGGAGACCTGATTAAAACGCCTAGGATAACTTCGATCATGATTTTTCAAAAAGTGTGCATATGCACAAGGGAGGAAATATCGTGAGTAAAGCAAGTAAATCAAAGCGTTTTGCCCAACAGAGCGCAGATTCTGTGAAAAAGCATGCTGAACGCTTCCCTTATCGAAGCAGATTCTCTGAGGTGCAAAGAAAACAAGATGAGGCTGATAACCATACAGTAGGAGGGTTTTAGGTTGGAAAACAATCAAAATAATTTATTTCAACAAGCAAGAAATGCTGTGATGAACTTTATGAGTCAGCAAAACAATGCTTCTAATGCAGAAGATAAACAAGCTGCACAAACTGCTATTCAAGCTGCTTATCAGGAGGCTACACCTGAAGAAAAACAGCAATTACAGCAATTGGAAAATCAATTAAGGCAACATAATCAAATACAGTAACCTCTGCAATTAGTAACTTGTATTTGATTAACCCTTACCCCTCTAGAAAGTCCCTTAACAGGGACTTTCTTATGGATAAATTAAAACCCCTATTACGAATTCTAGCTTCGAAAACTTCCTAACATACATTGGTGTTACGAACGAAATGCTAAAAAGTACGCCTTTAACACATACGCTTAGCGACAAAATACTTTTTAATCCTTCTTATATCTGCTATTATTGAGAATAAGTATGATTTAGGAGGGATGTAATTTGAGTATTCGTGCTGAAGCCACCCCGAATCCAAATGCAATGAAATTTACTGCAGATAAACTAATATTTGAAGGAACAAACAGTATATCCGTAATGCCTGGAGATACGAGTGAATATGACATTTTAAATGATTTAATGCAAGTAGAAGGTGTAGATAATGTTTTTGGATATCAAAACTTTATTACCGTAAATAAGCAATTCGATACAGAATGGGATGATTTAATACCAAAGGTAACAGAAGTAATAGAAAAATATGGATTTTAAAAGGCCAGCATGCTTATTGCTTGGCCTTTTCTTACATTATAGGAAAGATAAAATGAGGTGCTTGTGTATAACGAAATAACTCAATAGCCACGTCCTGCTCCATCACCCAGCAACGAGACGACTTCACGAAATGGCCCTAAGCTAAGTCATCATCGGTTCGTCCCCAAGAGGAAGGCCGACTAAAAATGGGCCCCCCGCCCCTTTGTTCCGTAAAAAACCTTAGGTACACTCCCTTTTGGTTATTTGTTTTCAACATCTACAGGGAAATAATTCGGGTTTATTTTTTCACCATCATGATTCTTTCCATATATCACAATTACTGGAGGTTCCTCCGCATGCAATGTTTCCTCTGGCAGTTTAACCTCTACCATAAACTTCTCCCATTGCCCTTTCTTCTTCTCTAAAGGTAAAGCCGTTTCGTCACTAAGGGGCTCTCCTTCATGTTCCAATTGGTAAAATACATCCGTTTCATTCGCATGCGCTTCACCTTGTAAAACAGCTATTCCATCGGTCACTTCCATTTCCAAGTTTTCAAAACGGACGCCGTTTGTCTGTGCTTCTCGTGTTGAAGTGTCTTTGGCTGTGGGGTCGCCCTTTTCATTCTTCGTACTACATCCAAAAAGTACTAATGCTATAGCTATTAACAAGAAAACTTTTTTCCACATAGCTCCCGCTTCCTCTCTTCTTTAATCTCTGCGAAAAAAACCAAATATACCTGTCGTTTGAACGATATTTGTAAATGCGTTCGGATCTACTTCATTAATAATTCGCTCTAAATCATATAATTCATACCGAGTGATGACCAAATAAAGCATATCCTTATCTGTTTTTGTATAAGCTCCTTTAGCTGGAAGAATCGTAATACCACGTACCATAGTTTGGTGAATAGCAGCCTGCAGTTCGTCTGCTTTACGAGTAATGATCATAGCTGTAACCTTTTCATGACGTGTATGAAGAGCGTCAATTACACGTGTCGTTACGTATAAAGTAAGTAAGGTATACAAAGCATTTTCTGGTTCATATAAAATACCAGCGAATGCTATAATAATCGCATTTAACATTAAAAAATACGTACCTATCGGTTTATCTTTCATTCTCGATAAAACCATCGCCACAATGTCCATTCCTCCAGTGGAAGCACCGACTTTAAGTGTAATCCCTACACCAGTACCACCAACAACACCACCAAAGACAGCATTTAAAATAATGTCTTCTGATATTTGAACCATAGGAATAAATTCTAGAAAAAGAGTCGTGCAAAATACAGAAACGACACTATAAATCGTAAACCCTTTACCTACTTTAAGCCAACCCAATATAGCAACAGGGATATTAAATAGAGCTAATAAAATTCCCGTACTAATTCCGATGCCAACGAAATCATTAAAAACGCTAGATGCTAATTGAGCAGCACCAGTAAACCCACTAGCATACACATTTGCTTCAATTAAGAAAAAGTTCAGAGATATTGCATTAAGCAACGCTCCAAAAATGACTACTGCAATTCGTTTTGCTTCAAAAATGAACATAGAGGCCTCCTTCTTCGTTTACAGATAATTAGTCCGTCATCATACACACACCCAAACGCTAGATGTCATTAACTTTTTTATTTGAAAATTATTAAAATTAAACATTCCTTTTTTTTGACTAACTACATAAACAACTATAAACTAAAAGAAAGATTACTAAAAGGAATGTAGGTGAATAAACGATGGATATTAAAATCCTTGCCGATTCAGCTTGTGATTTAACAGCAGATTATTATAATAAATACGACATAGCATTTATACCATTAACCGTCCGGCTTGATGATAAGGATTACGAAGATGTCAAAACAATAGATCCTAAAACAGTTTACCACGCAATGCGTGATGGGAAAACCCCAAAAACATCGCAAGCTTCAGCTCAACGTTTTAAGTCTATTTTTACATCTCATGCTGAAGCAAATCAACCTTTAGTTTACCTTGCTTTTTCTTCTCAACTATCTGGTACATATCAAGCAGCAAAAATGATGGAACAAGAAGTAAAAGAAAGCTATCCCGATGCACCTATTCACGTAATTGATACGAAATGTGCTTCACTAGGGTATGGGCTTGTTGTACTTCATGCAGCAAAGCTTGCCAAGCAAGGAGCGGCGTTACAAAGAATCGTAGAATCAAGTAAGTCCTGCGCTCTTCATATGGAACACATCTTTACTGTTGATAACCTAGAATATCTATATCGAGGTGGCCGTGTAAGCAGAACAGCAGCGTTTGTTGGTTCTTTGTTAAAGATTAAACCAATTCTTCACGTAGAAGATGGCAAGTTAATTCCATTAGAAAAGATACGCGGTTCAAAAAAATTGTTCCTCCGTATGCTAGAAATCATGGAAGAACGCGGTGATGATTTATCAAACCAAACCATTGCAATTTCCCATGGCGATGACTTCGAGCGAGCAGAACAACTTGCTTCCATGATTAAGGAAAAATTTCACGTGAAAGATGTTATTATTGAGATGGTTGGTTCGGTTATAGGTGCGCATTCAGGGCCTGGAACGATTGCACTCTTCTTTTTAAATGATACCGATTTTGATCGCCCTGCATAAATGGAAGCACCAAGCAGAAAAGGGACTTTACATCCCTCTTCGCAAAGTAACAATACGAAGAGGGCAAAATCCCTTTGTGGAAATGTGCAAATAGAACCATCCATTGTTAATAAAATAATGTTCTTATTCGGGTTTCTTCAAATACAAGAAACCGTTGCCAAGGCTCGTCTGCTTTGCAGTCTCCTTCACCCCTCATTTTTCTTTTGTTTTCTAGATAACACCACGATACCAACGATAAATAATAAAAATATACCGATTATAAAACCAATAAACCACCAGTTAAGCCCTGTATCTTCTTCTACAGAGAATATTTCTACCATCTCTCTATCTAAACCCACCCGATATTCTCCGTTGCCATTAGCTCGAAAGGTTTGATCACTTAAATATCCTCGCAATTCTTTTCCTTCTTCTACATCTGAAATGGTAACAGAACGTGTCTTTACATCGTTATTAATAGCAATATACATCATTTGCCCATCATAAGTACGTTTAAACACACTCATTGCTCCATCTGTCCCTACCATTTCGTAGTTTCCTCTTCGTAAGGCAGGAAACTCTTGACGTAAGGAAGATATCCTATTAAAAAACTCCGTTAATTCTTTATCTCCACTGTTAAACTCTACCATCCGTTGTACTTCATCCAATGTGGAACCATACATCGGCAGATGGGAACCTTGATAGATCATTGGAACATCTGGCATAGAATATAAAAAGGTTAAAGCTAATTTCCAAGCTGTCAATGGATTTCTGCCATTCTCCGCTAAAGTTTGTGTAAAACGCTCCATGGATTGGTCATCCATAAATAGCATATCAACAGCGCTATCTTGCATTGTTGCTTCATATATATTTTCCGGTGAGACACCAGGTTTAGAAAAAACATCACGCATTGCTTGCTGTGCATTATGGTTCTCAACAGCATCAATATGTTGATTTTCCTGTAAAGTAGTTACATCAGATTTTCCCTCTAGTACATCTGCTAACAAATAAAAATTTTCATCAGATTGTTTTATTTCATTTGAAAGTAGAGTTAAAAACGATGGTGAGGCTTGGTCTGCAGCGTGTAATTGGAAACCGTCAACATCCGTTTCTTCTTTCCAATACTTTGCTACATTGACTAAATAATCTTGTACTGCTTCATTTTCTTGATTCAATGCAACAACATTTTCTCCCCAAGCTGTGTTTACTTGTGCATCTCGATCAATCCAATCCGCTTTAGATGGATTAGTAACAATCGGATGGCTTTTAGCAACATATTTCGTGACAAGCTCCAAAACAACTTTTATCTCTCTTTCATGAGCTTCATCAATTAACTTTTGCAAACTTTCCATATCACCAAATTGCTGTTCTACGTTATAAAAGTCTTCTATCCAATAACCATGATAACCGTCTGGTGCGTTTGCCATAATAGGTGACAGGATGATGGAAGTATACCCCAATTCCTCAAAAGTATCCAACCTATCTGTAATCCCTTCCAAATCACCACCATGATATGCTTTTGGATTATCAAGATCAATTTGTTTATCACGTTCAACATTTAAATTATTATAGCGGTCAACTAAGATACGATAAAAAACTTCATCTTGAATGCTTGTTTCATCAGCTTGAACCATAGTTGGTACATAAATAAAAAACATGAAACTAACTATTAAAAAAGCAATTACTTTCTTCATCACTTCTCTTTCCCCCGTCCATCTTTTTCTTGTCCGATTATTTTTTCACTGTTATCTATAATCCAGCCACACCAAGGAATAAGTAAAACGTGGCTTATCAACAAAACGTTATGACGAAAAATTATAGTTTCGCCTATTCTAAAGCCATTATAGTATAAAAAAGGCTGTCCTACGTACATAAGGACAACCTTTTATTTTTATTCATTCTTAACCTAATTGAATTCCCATAGGTAACCGAACGAATCCTAATACAAGCAGAATAATAAGCGCAATGACAAACTGTGTCCACAGTCCTTTTAATGGTTTCTCCTTTGGTAAGCGAACGAGTATCATTTCCATAATAGCAATCATCCATATACCCGCAACCCCTTTAACAATTGCTTCTGCCATTAACGATCCACCATTAAAGTAAGGGGTAATTAAGTCTCCTCCAGAATATAAGATAAGTAAATAATCCAAGCGCAAAATCATATGTACGATTTTCCCTGCTTTCGTATTACCTTTCTTATACATAGCATAAGAGATTGCTAATAAAATAAACCCTAATACCCATCCCGTTATATGCAAATGTGTCATGAAACAATCTACCTCCTATTTCCAATTCAACTAATGCTATCATATCATGATCCTAGTAACTTTTCATTTTTAACACTCTATCGTTTGGCAAATATGTAACAGCTACTCTATTATGATAGAAATTACTTTCTAATTAGGAAAGCTTTCCATCTATGAGCTAGGTTTAAATTTAATAGATTCATATTTTTTATAGCTGGCAGTTGCAATAAAAACTGTTATACTGTATTTGTAGATTATTTTTAAAATTCGGAGGGATCATATGGGACAAACAAGTCAACAAATTATTGATCAAACACAGGAGTACGGTGCTAAAAATTACCACCCTCTGCCTGTGGTCATCTCTAAGGCAGATGGAGTATGGGTAGAAGATCCTGAAGGAAACCGCTACATGGACATGCTCAGTGCTTATTCAGCTGTTAATCAGGGACATCGCCACCCACAAATTATTAAAGCACTAAAAGATCAAGCGGATCGTTTAACTTTAACATCCCGAGCGTTTCATAATGATCAGCTTGGGCCTTGGTTTGAAAAAATTTGTAAGCTTACGAATAAAGAAATGGTATTGCCGATGAATACAGGCGCAGAAGCAGTAGAAACGGCTATTAAAGCAGCTAGAAGGTGGGCTTATGACGTAAAAGGAGTGGCGGAAAACAAAGCTGAAATTATTGCTTGTGAAGGTAACTTCCACGGTCGAACAATGACCGCTGTCTCTTTATCATCTGAAGCCGAATACAAACGTGGCTTCGGACCAATGTTACCAGGTATTAAAATTATCCCTTACGGAGATGCAGAAGCTCTAAAGGCTGCAATCAATGAAAATACCGCAGGCTTTTTATTTGAACCAATTCAAGGAGAAGCTGGTATTGTCATCCCACCAGATGGTTTTTTACAAGAAGCATACCAGATTTGTAAAGAAAACAATGTACTATATATTGCGGACGAAATTCAGTCTGGACTAGCTCGCACAGGAAAAATGTTTGCATGTGACTGGGAGAATGTAACACCTGACGTACAAATTCTTGGAAAAGCCTTAGGTGGAGGCGTCTTTCCAATCTCATGTGTAGTTGCTAACAAAGATATTCTCGGTGTATTCAATCCTGGTTCTCACGGATCCACATTTGGAGGTAATCCACTAGCATGTGCTGTCTCTATTGCTGCATTAGATGTTTTAGAAGAAGAGAATTTAGCAGATCGCTCTTTAGAATTAGGAACGTACATGATGAATGAATTAAAGTCCATCCCTAATCCAAAAATAAAAGAAGTTCGTGGTAAAGGGTTGTTTATCGGCGTGGAGCTTACCGAACCAGCCCGTCCATATTGTGAAGCGTTAAAGGAAAAAGGACTGCTTTGTAAAGAAACACATGAAAACGTCATTCGATTTGCACCTCCATTAATTATTAAACAAGAAGATTTAAAATGGGCTGTTTCTCATATTAAAGAAGTATTAACACCATAAGAACAAATGCTCGGGGCGCCCGGTTAGCAACGTAGCGAGTGGAGCGAAGCAACGAAAGTTTTAGGAATCACGGTGAGGAACGAACCGATGATGACTTAGCTTAGGGCAATTTCGTGAAGTCGCCTAGTTGCTAGGCGCTGGAGCCGGACGTGGCTAAATAACTTAGTAAGTTTATCCACATATGTAAAATTTATATCCCAGACCATAAAAAAGCAGCTTGGCACTGTTCCAAGCTGCTTTTTCAGTGTTTGCATGATTTATTTGCCCATAAGTTGCATCTTTCCATAAGTAAGACTTCTCCATAACCACTCCAAAGGCCCATAACGGAACTTCCTTAACCATATACTACTATATATCATTTGCAAACCATAAATAATAATGGCTATACCTACACCTTGTAACGGGGAAGTTTGACCATACCAACCTAATCCAATCCCATAAAACAAGAGAACACAAAGGATAGACTGCATAATATAGTTGGTAAATGCCATTCTCCCAACATAGTTAAATGGTTGCATCAATTTAGCACCTAATTCTGTTTGTCCCAATAGTGTAATGGACAAAATATAAAACAGGGCAGAAAACAAGCCTCCAATACTATCTTGGGCAATTTCAAACCACAATGGGTTACCAAAGAAATATGGCCCTAATTTAAACACTAAAAACAAAATAAGCGAATACACCCATAACTTTTTTAGTAGTGATTTATGTTGCATTGGATGATGTAACCAACGTTTTCTTGCAAAATACATACCCACTAAAAATAACGGCAAGAGTAAAAAGGGAAGAAAGAAGAGACCTAATCCACTCCCAAACAGCCAATCTTGCGCATTTTGTGACCAAATAGTAGTAAAGGAGTTACTTTGATAATTTGCAATAATAGGTTCAACTGGCTTTAATGGCTCTTGTCCATACATAGCTATCCATGTTCTCGCCAAATAGGAAATAAATGTAATAAAGCCAACAAACCCTCCTAACAGCCCCACAGCCCAATAAATTAAAGTCCTCTCCTTTACTCTCAAAAATAACAATGCAAGTAAACCGACAAGAGCATAGGTAATTAAGATATCGCCATACCAAATTACAAATGCATGAATCACTCCAAATAATAATAAAAATAAAAGTCTTCGAGTTAGAAGCGGAACAGCTTCTAATTTTTTTAATTGGAGACGATCCGTCATTAATTGGAGGCCAAATCCAAATAAAAAAGAAAATAAACTGTAAAAGCTCGCTTGAAAAACGATATCAATAACAGCAAGCGTTACCTCATCTTCAGGATTATTCCAAACTAACCCTTCTCCTCTGTATGTAAAGTAAGGAGAGCTAAATGACAGCATATTAACAATTAGTATGCCAAAAATGGCAAATCCCCTTGCAGCATCTATCCAATGAAGTCTCTCTTTTGCTTGCACAGGTGAAGCTTGTTGATTCATAAACACATTCCTTTCCTTTGTTAGTTCAATCATTATTAGAAAAAACGATCATTCTTTATGGTAAAAAACACCTATAATACCTTAGGCTTTCCTAAAGTAAAAATTGCTTGTGGGCAAATCAGAAACAATTTTATGTATTCTTATCACAATAAGCCTTGAAATGGATTTACGAATGTTCCTTTTATTTAACTATAAGAAAAGAAACAACAAATCACAAGCTAAATTTTTAAACAAATGTAACATATTTCTTCTTTTAATTCCTCAACAATTTATTTTTTATACATAACTTAATAATAAGCGAAATTACCTAAAGTAAACTTCTCCTTATTGTTAGAAAAACTTAATTCATACTATAAAGCGAAAGTTGTACACTTTCCTATAGTGAAAAAAAGCTCCGTCTCGTTAAAGAGGAGGTATTGAAATGCCAGCGAAAGTAGGGGCAGTGAAAGTCGTTAACTTATCATCTTCCAGTATTTTTAATATTGGTGACGTTTACTCAATGTCTCCGAATAGTACTGCTAAAACATATGCTGGTGGAGGGTCATTTAATACCGGCAACGGAATTCGCGTAAACTTAGGAAATGCTAAAACGTATATATACGATTCAGATAAAGTAGATATGTCTTATAACTAAAAAAGGTAAACAGGAGTGAAGGAAATGCCTTTAACCGTGCATCAAACCATAAGTATTTATATGATTAAAGTTGGAGCTATTACGAATTCATCTGTTCTACAAATTGGTAGTACGGGAAGTATTCAATCCCAATCTGACATTTACAATACCGGTGGTTATACGGAACCTGCGCCAACAGCCGAAGTTATTCAAGAAGCAGTTCCATTGGTTCCTTTAGCTCCCTAAACTGCACACTTCTCGACTTTTTGCATATAGTAAACATAGGCATTCGTCTAGGTATGGCAGAGGAGGGAGTTCCATGAATCATTCAAACTGGTCCGCTTATATGTACGATATGCATGAATACATGAGACAACAGGAAGCGTTAATTGAACAATTAACATCACGAGTAAATGAATTAGAAGAAAAGCTACAGAACAAAAAATCTAACCATATCGAAAAAGTAGAATATCATTTTGACCAACTAAAAATTGAACAATTAGATGGAACGCTTCATATTGGTTTATCTCCACAAGATTTGGCTAATCTAGACGGTAGCTTTATTGATCAACCGAAACCTCCAAACTATCAAGCCCCTTTAAAACAAACGATACAAGCAGAATTAAATGATTATTTGCATCGAAACGGCACAAATATAATTAACCAAATGGCAGCAGAATATAATGTAAGTATGGATGACGGTTATCCTCCCATTTTGATTCAAGATATGATCAAACAGTTACCAGGACGAATTGCCTTTTACGAAAACGAAGCATATAACGAAAAAAACTTACAAACAAGAGATGACATCCATCGATTTATATCCGACAACGTAAAAAATGAAATTAAACAGTCATTACGAAAATATATGGATACCCAAAGATCTAAAGGAGAATAGCTATGAATATGGAAGTTCATAATTGGGGGTTAAATATTGGTAATGTTCAAGTTGACAACGTATCCTCATCATCTGTGTTTCTAATTGGGGACAATGAGCAATTTCTTCTTTCATCCTTTTTCGATACACCACCCGAAGCATTTACTTTAGGAAATATTGTACCATTAGCACTTACGTAAAGGGGGGTAAAATGAAAAAAAGAACATCCATTGTTGATAATTTGTTTACTAACTCTGTATCCACAAGTAGTATACTTTCCATTGGGGATACAGAAAATGCTGCGTTAAAATTTAAAGGGCTTGCTATTCAAAAACAAAACCCTGTTTTTTCTAAACGTGATGAAGAAACATTCAATTACCCACTATTTAAGCGAGATACGAATTGGCCAGAACCTAAAATGCTCGTAAACAAATTAACGACCCACCACAAAGGGAGCATTCATGTGGCGAATGTTGCAAGTATCGGCGTAAGTAGTTCTTCATTACTCCAAATTGGTAATTTAACAAGAGTCTATGCAGAGTCCCGTGTGAAGCATTTCCGTAAGCTACAAGATACAAGTGAATCTTTTGAATGAAAATTGTGGATTTAGCTACTGTTATCTCCCGTTTAGATTTATCAAGGCAAAATCTTTCCATTCTTGAAGGAGACTTACAGCATCTTATATCCGAAATAAAACCATACGCACCAATAGTCAATACATTCATACGCTATAGAAACGAATTCTTTCAAAAGGTGGTTTCCTATGCCTTCTATTGTTGGTCCGATTAAAATTGTTAGTGTGAGTGGTGGGGTCGTAAATTTTGGTGATTCCTTTTATATTGCTCCAAAAGAATCTACAAAAACAAATGCTGGTTCTGGTTCCTTAAACACTGGAGATTTCACATGCACAAATAATGGTGTAAGTTCAACCAATCCATTTGACCCAGATATAAACGACCAAAATTTAACTGCAAATGCTTAAACAATATGCCGTGGATGTAGCAAACTCCACGGCATACTCTTTCATCGCCCACGGGTCATTTTAGTACTAATCGGTATGCATTACAAAATAAAGCATATAAGGGCTATTATTTCTCACTGCTGCTTGTCCAGTAATCCTGCATTCTACAGAAGATCTTAGAATAAATAGGAGCAACGGTTATAAATATCAATATCTTCTGGACGGCACCCGAACAAGCGCTTGTTTTGTAAAGAAATAAAGGTATGTTTCCAATACTGGCTGTCTCCAAATAGTTTCAACTGCATGGCGGTAAAGATCCATTTGTGTTTGATATCTTCGTAACAACTTTTCTTCTACTAGCTCGGACCATTCTCCATGAATGGAGTCGGTTTTATAGTCCAGTATAATCCAACCATCCTTTGTCGAAATAATCGCATCGATTACACCTTGTATTAATACATCTTCTTCTTTTCCTTGCCAATCATGATATACTTCTGTAGCTGGAATGGCTAAACTAAACGGAATTTCTCGTTGCACATAAGGAGCTGTTATCATTATTTGAGCAATTGACGTTTGGTAAAAATGTTCAATAGCTGTAATATCTATTTCTTCGACAGCCTCTCGACCAATCATTTCTTTTTCCACCATTTTTTCTAATTCCGTTTCAATCTCCTCATACGTCAACGAACGATGCAATGGTAAATGTTGCATTACTTTATGCATAAAAGTACCCTTTTCAGCAGCTGATACCTTCTTTTCCTTTTGCATAAAAACAGGGCGTTTCATAATTGGTCTTTGCCTAGGTGTAATTAAATGATCACTACTGTACTCATCTTTTAATTCCTGCTGCCGCTTTAATTCGGTTACCGTTTGTTTCGCTCTGGATTTCGCAGCGTGTATATAAGGATACGTATCACTCAAACGTTGTTGCACCGTTTTTGCTAACTTATCGCTGGATAATGTAAAAGGAGTCCATTCAGAAATATGTTGATAAAGCTGATCTAATTCGTCATCAGCTTGCTTCCCTGTTTCTTCAAGCTCGTTAGCGTGATGGATGCTAATTTCCCAACTAGAAGGGTCTTGTTGAATTTCTTCTTTTACTTGTTCTCCTATTTCTCCAAGTCGTAATACTTCATTTTCATGATGCCGTACAAGTGCAGGAGCAACCCAATCAAGGTATGTTTTTGCTTCTATTCGTCCATGAGTTGGTAGTACCCAGTAAGGATGGTTTTGAATGGCTTGCCATTTTTCCTTTTTCTTATCAAAAGATGCCACACTTCCAATCATAACAAGCTTTTCTTTGGCTCGAGTTAATGCGACATATAAAACGCGCATCTCCTCCGCTAATTGATCACGTAACATTTCCCGTCTTAATGCATGATAATAAAGCGTAGGATAAGATATTCGTTTAACTGGATCAATATACTTGCTAGCAAAACCATAATCTTTATGCAATAAATATTTTTGATTTAAATCACTTAAATTAAATTGTTTATCCATACCACCTAGTAAGACTACAGGAAATTCCAATCCTTTACTTTTATGGATGGTCATAATCCTTACAACATCTTCTTGTTCACTTAAAGCTCTTGCAGCGCCTAAATCTTCCTTTCTCTCTTCCATACGTTCTATAAAGCGAAGAAAACGGAATAAGCCACGGAAAGAGGTTGCTTCATACGTTCGTGCCCGATCATACAATGCACGGAGGTTCGCCTGCCTTTGCCTACCTCCTGGCATACCACCAACATAATCATAATATTTCGTTTCTCGATAAATTTGCCAAATTAACTCCGATAAAGCTCCTTGTCTTGTGGCTTTACGTAATCGATGTAACGACTCTAAAAACATGGTGATTTTATCAGCTAATGCATTGACATGCTCTTTTGCATAGAATAGTAATGCCTCATAATAGGTTTGTTTTTTTCTCGCTAACCGAATGGTAGTTAATTCTTCTTCATTTAGACCGACAATTGGTGAACGCAAAACAGAGGCTAAAGGAATATCCTGCCGCGGATTATCTACGACTTTTAAAAAGCTGATCATGACTTTTACTTCAATCGCCTCAAAATAGCCTGTAGACAGTTCTGCATAAACAGGAATTCCTTGTTTTTTTAGCTCGTCTGTAATCACAGGTGCATCCGTCATGGAACGAAGTAAGATAACAATATCTCGATATTGCACGTCACGTTGTTGCTCTGTTTTTTTATCTACTACTTGTAATGGTTGCCCGTCTTCTTGGCCAATCCAGTGCTTTATTTTATTTGCATACATTCGTGCTTCTAATTCTGCTTTCTCTAGGTCCATGGAATGATCCAAGTCGGTTTCTTTACGCTCATTCGTTTCCCGATCAATAATAATTAATTCTGGACTAGGAGCTCTGTGGGGGAAGTTGTCATACATCTTATTTCCATAAATGAGCTCTGCATTTGCATCATAATTTATTTCTCCAAGCGATTCATCAATGATTTGTCTAAATAAATAATTTGTCGCCATTAAAACTTGGCTACGGCTTCTAAAATTCCGTGATAAGTCGATTCGTTTAGCAAGATGTTCAGATTGAGCAAAACGATTATACTTTTTTATAAACAAAGACGGCTCTGCGTGGCGAAAGCGATAAATGCTTTGTTTAACATCCCCTACCATGAATCTGTTTCCCGCATCTGTTTGATTGCTTATTAGTGATAAAATAGTCTCTTGAACAAGGTTTGTATCTTGATACTCATCAATGAGTATTTCCGTATATTGCTCTTGGAAACTTTTTGCCACTTTTGACGGCTTTGGCTTATCCACATTTCTATCTTCAAGCAATATTTGCAAACATAAATGCTCTAAGTCGGAGAAATCAACGAGAGCACGTCCTTTTTTTTCTTCTTGAAACTTCGCTTTAAATGCTTTCACGAGTGAAGCTAACTGTTTCATTATCGGAGCCATTTCACGCATATCTTCTAGGTGGCTTACTAAATTCCTAGCAAACCAACCTTGTTTCATGGCTGTCCAGCGCTTTTTATAGCTTTCTCGTAATTTTTTTACTTGTTTTTTCTTTTCCTCATTAACCTCTACTTTTTTACTAGATAGCTTAGCAAACGTACTTGCTTCTATCCAATCGTGCAATTGTTGCCAATCACCCAAATGAGCACTCGCTTCATGAACAAGTACCAAATCCTTCTCGAGTGTATCGGCATAATGATAAGGTCCATCACTTTCTCTCGCTACCTTCATTGCTTGCTCTATTTCCTCTTCCATGGCATTTAACTGTTCTTTCACTTCGCGTTTCAAAATTTTTAGCCAGCTTAACTCACTTTCTTGAGCCGTTTTTGGTATATCATAAGCTTCCGCTAATTGATCTAACCATTTATCCGGCCAAGGGTTTTTTACTGCAAACTCATATAATTGTAAAATTAATTTCTCTACATCGGCATCGCTTCGATCACTTGAAAAACGGTCAACAACTTGAAAAAAAGCTTCTTGTTCCTCTGCATCCGTTCCATACCAGCTTTCAAATAAGTCGTCTAATACTTCCTGCTTCATCAGTTCTGCTTCCATATTATTTGCAATCCGAAAAGCTGGGTCAATATCTAACAAATAAGCATATTGCTTAACAACATCTAAACAAAATGCGTGTAATGTGGAGATAGATGCTCGTTGTAATAACGATAATTGTTTTTTTAAATGTAAAGAAGCTGGGTTTTTTTCTAAAGCTTTTTCTAATGCATCACCAACTCGATTACGCATTTCTTGTGCAGCTGCATTTGTAAATGTAACCACAAGTAAGGAATCAATATCTACAGGTTGCTTCTTATCCAACAGTTTTTGAATAATTCGTTCCACCAAAACTGCTGTTTTCCCCGAACCTGCAGCTGCTGCAACAAGAATATCAGACCCTTTTGTATAGATAGCTTCTTCTTGTTCCGTTGTCCAGCTCACCATTCTGAATCCTCCTCTACTTGCATTCGTTTGAGTATTTCATCCTGCTTCATATCTGCTAGTTTGCGGTAATTGTTCGTTGATATCGTCGGATCAAATTGACATACAGATTGAAACGGGCAGTGCGTACAAGCATTTTGTTGTTTATAATAATATGGATTTAAATCGATAGCACCATGTGTCATGTCTATCCCTGCCTGCGTCATCAGTTGATGAACATGTTGCTGTAAATGCTTCATGGTCCTTTCATCTGCTACTTTAGAATAACTGTAAAATCCACCATTCTTTTTAATTGCAGCTGGAATTATCTGGCTAGCACCTGATTCTAAAGCTTGGTCCATGAGTTTAGCAATATCTTCATCTGCCAACAATAGCCCTTGCATCTTATATTTTTTAAATAATTCTTTTTCAATCGTGGCATCATCAAGCTTGTCTTGTCCTGTAATCATCGGATTATGGACGTGGAAATACAGAATACCTGCTGGTGTTGCTTTTACGCCTAGCCATTGTTCCGAATGCGTAATAACTACATCAAGGTATGCTAACATTTGCAATGCAAGTCCGTAGTACACCTCAAGCAAATTTAATTCCTTTGCACTTGATTTGTAATCAATAATTCGTAAAAATAGCTCGTCATCTTTAACAGCCTTATCGACACGGTCTATCCTGCCTCTAAGCATCAATTCAAATCCGTTTTGCAAAGGAACAGTTAACGGCGGTAGATCTTGATCGTTCCCAAATCCTAACTCCAAACCAACTGGAGAAAAATGGCTTCTTCTAGCTTGCTCACTTAGTACATACGTTGCCCTTGCAATTACTTCTTCTAATTTCTGTTGAATATACTGATAGCGATTCGAACTGTGCAAGATTTGGTGCTGTAATATAGGAGATAGCTTGGTAACTGCTTGATGTGCGTATGAAGCCGCATCAGATTGTGTGAGTTGAGAAAATTCTTTGTCTCCTTGTTGAATCCATACGGTTATCGTTTTTAACGCTTCATGGAATAACTGACCAATATCTGGTGCATCTAGCTTATATGTTCGCCTTTCCTCTAAACCAAGGCTATATTTGGCGAAATGCTTATATTTCCTTCTTTAATATGTCTCCAGTCTCGAAACACTTGCTTTAATCTGTTTTTTTTATAACTGCTCAACGTTTTCTGCCGTTTGTTTCCTAGGTTTATTTTGATACTCCAGTCTCTGTAAACTCCGTTATTTCGTTCCGTTCTTTTTTTCCTGCATGATATACCAATTGAGTACATGCCACCAAATGGGTTTTATTGGATACCCCTTACGATACCTTGCTAGTTGTGCTGTTAAGGCAGCTCTTGTTTTATGAGGTGTTGTCACAAAACGATCTGCTTCTAACAATTCATCGGGTTCTTGCAGCAATTGATGTTCACAACAGCTTGGGAATAAGTTCTCTATTCGCTTAATAAGTTGTGATGGCATCTTCGTATTTCCCTCTTCATCACTTAATGGGTAACTAATCCATAACTGATCACTTGCTACTGTGAAAGACACATACATATAAAACCAGTCGTCTAGTAATTGACGTTTACTCGTTTCAGCAAGCTGTACGCCATGATCAGCTAATAAATTACGCTCTTGTTCATTAATTAACCCATCCGCGGACGGTTTCAACGGCCAAATTCCTTCATTTACACCTAATAAAAAGGCACAACGAATATCGCTTATTCTTGAGCGATCAATAGAACCGACAATAACATGATCTATACTTGGGGGCACATGAGCAAACTTCAATGTTTCTAAACCAGCTTCCAATGTTTTACGAAATACAGATAATGACATCGTTTCTTCGCCAACCATTTCTACCATTTCATCCAACAGTTGAATAACGGCATCCCAAACTTGTTCCTGTTCTCGCCCCTTTTCGATTTCAGCTTGTTCATCGTATTCAGCTCGCAATTGTTCTAATTTTGTAGGAACTTGAAGTTCTTCCAATAATCGATACAAACAAACACATTTTTCCTTCACTGTTTCTGCTTCTCTTAATTGCGTATCAAAGCCTTCAAAGGCCTTAATTACTTGTTTTCGATAACGGTTAATACGTAATTGTGTTTCCCGTTCTGTATCTGTTTGTGACATCTGATCAAATCCACGAAAACGCTGAAAAATCCAATCTTTCTCAGAAAACCAGCTTGTGCGGGATCGAACTCCATATTCCAGTACATAATTTTCTAATTCATCAATCGCATCTGCTGTTAGCGGGTATTCCTTGTCCGAAATTGACACAAAATCTGTTTTTAACAGACGAAAAACCGCGTCGTAACGCCAATTTCCCTCAACGACATCTAATGCTGAACGAATAAATTCCATTAACGGATGGTTTAACATCGTCCGCTTTTCATCAATAAATACAGGGATATCGTAATCATGAAAAATCGTCGCGATTAGATCATGATACATGTCTGTTTGCCTTATAAATATGGCCATATCTTGATAACGATATCCCTCGTCTCGCACCAAATGAATAATTTGCTGTGCAGCACCTTCCACCTCTGCACGAGGATGAACTGCCTCAGCAATTTGTATAGGGACTGGTTGTTCATATGTTGGCGCTGGACGATGATCAAAGTACTGCTCCAAATGAGCAAAGTATGGGCGATTACGAAAGCGACCATATGTAGGGGCTAGTTTAATCGTTTCTTCTACCGTTACATCTATAGACGCAGCTAATTGCTTTAATACATGAAACGTTTCTTTCGTTTGATAAAACAAATCAACTTCTGAAGTAGGTTCTTCTTCTGGCTTATCGACCGTTAACGCAACCGTAACTTGCTTACATTTTTTTAACAATGCTTGTATTACGATAAGTTCTGTAGGTGTAAAACGATAAAAACCATCAATATAGATTTCTGCATTTTCTAATAGCCTGGAATGAGCAATTTTATCTGCAAGTATTTGTAATTGATCTTCCCCGTCTATATATTTTCCTTGTAATGAAAGCAATAGTTTTTCATAAATATACAACAAGTCTTCCAATTTATGAAGGAGACTTTCTTCTCCTGTTTTCTTATGTACATAGCTATTCATATGCTCCATTTTAGCTTGTAATAATTCAGGTGTAATAGCGTAGCGTTTAAATTCGGTAATCATCGTTTCTAAGTGTTCAATAAACCCATGCTTTTCCATAGCATGTTGAAACACATGCCATTCTCCTTGCTTTTCTTCCATGATTTTTCGTAACATCATTTGCATTCCTATTGTACTAATAAAGGGCTTATTTCCTCCCCCTGTTTCTTGTAAAACCCTCCAAGCTAAACGTGAAAAGCTAACTACTTGCGCCCGTATACTGCCACGAATTTCCTTATCTTTAAATAAATTATATTCTTGCTGAAAAGTCATCTGATCAGGCACAAGATAAAATATAGCTGAGCCTTGTGGCTGATCTAGCAATTTTTCTTTTATTTCATCAAATATGCGACCGCTTTTCCCTGTACCTACGCGACCTGTTATAAAACGGAGACTCATCACTCACTTCCCCTTTCATGGATAAAAAATTTTATTTATCGACAACTTTATGACAAAAGGTATATGATCAGCTTTAAATCTTACAATGATGTTTCATCATAGAGCGTGAAGCATTATTCTACAGTCCACGATCGTTTCCTAAACGTACAAAATAGAAAACGGACAGAAGACCCTTTCCTTATATGAAGACCGGGATCGTCCGTCCGAACTGACTTTATAATTGTTGCTTATGTCCTTTATCATTCTAGTATATCATGTTTGAAAAGAAGCGTCTTGCTGTAGATGAAGAATATAAGAAGCATATAAAATGAAGAAGGTGTGACTAGCATTCATATTTGCTCAAAACCTTGTACAACCTATGACACCAATGATAGGTAAGGAAAAACTTCACCAAAGACGCCATTTTCCACTAGTTACCCAGACTTAGACTAGCTTGAGAAATAGGCCAATATTTCACATCTACTTTGCCGACCAACTGCGTCTGTGCAATAAATCCAAATGCACGACTATCCAAACTTTCCCCACGGTTATCTCCCATAACGAATAGCTTGCCCTTTGGCACTTTTGTCTCTCCAGTTACTTCTTCCAGCGAGAAATTTTCTGTATATGTTTTATTACTTAACGTAGCTTGCGCATATTCTTGTAAAAAATCTTCTTCAACATAATTCCCATTTATATATAATTTGTCATCTTGGTAATAAATCGTATCCCCTGGAATTCCAATTACTCTTTTGACGTAATCTTCTTTCTCATTAGCACGAAAGACAATCACATCAAACCGATCGACTTCCGTTAAATCATACACAAACTTGTTTACCATTAGCAGGTTCCCATCATCCAAAGTTGGCTCCATTGATTCACCTTCTACCACATAGCTGGCAAATAAAGCTGACCTGCTAGCAATTATAATCATGGCCCCAAACAAAATAACAAAGACCACTTTCCGATATTTATTTTTCATTTTCATCTTCCTCCAGAGTAAGTTCTACTAATAGCTTACCCTAGAAACAGATGTTTTAATCTTTCCTCGTATCAGATTCTTCGCGCAACTCCGCTTTTTTCTGTAATCGCTTTTCAATATATTTACCAATCATCCAAAATAACACGATACATATTCCAACAACAATCGTTTTCACCGGATTCTTGGCAAATTCCATAATACTTGAGCCAACATAAGCAATGGAGAAAATCATGACGGATTTCCCCATAATTACGGCTAAGATAAATTGTTGGGTACTAATTTTAGACAATCCAGAAACAACATTAATAACAGATGACGGAGAAAAAGGGAAACACATTAATAAAAACAGTGGTCCAAAACCATGCCTTTCTAGCCATGCAGTTACTTTCCTCACCTGTTTATTTTTACGAATTATTTTAAATACTTTTCGATCACCTAACTTACGAATAATTAAAAAGACGAGAATAGCACCTATTGCTGCACCTGCCCAAGATAAAATAAACCCTTCAAACAGCCCATAAGCAGCAGCATTGGCAAAAACGAATACAACTAGCGGCAAAAATGGAAAAAACGCCTCAATAAATGGCAACAGGAAACCAGGGATAGGGCCTAGATTCTCATAATTTTTTAATAGTTGCGTAATGTAATCATCAAAAGTTTCACTATCAAAAATCATTTCCCAATCGGATAGTTGGATGTCTAATAAAAGCATGTAGTAAATCTCCTCGATAATATGAATGTTATTTTTCTAGTTTTTTCACATAATAATGATATCTCCATGTTTTCCTATAACAGACGATTTCATACTTTAGTGTCTTTTTCTCCCTAAACACATGAGAAAAACGTCGGTTATACGATAAACTTAAAACTTTACACATTCCTATAGTAATATTAAAAGAATGAAATGATAGACAAAGTAAAACTTGAATTAGAGGTGTTCTCTTTACCCCCTTGAAGAATGGTTAGTACTTTCTATTTTAATAGAAAAATCGCCATGTGCAAAGTCCTATCACTTATATCGCCACTTTCTTTTCTTTATGAATTGAATTTTTTTATGTTTATCGCATATACTAGCAACAAAGGAACATACGTTCCTTGTGAAGGAGGAATTCTTTTTGCGTTACTTAAACGAAGATGAGTTAACATTGGCATCACGCTTCCTGTTTCTTTCCATGACTATCTTAGTAATTCAACAAGATATTTATTTTCTACAGACTGGTACATTCAAAGCATTTAAAATAAAGGAATCCTACCTAGAAGTTTTAACAAGAATGGAACAGCTTGCATTTCAGGAGCGAAAAAACTTACGGAAAACGATGCAGCAAAAACAAATACAAGTTGTAAAGTTGGAGAAAAATGATTCCTTTTCCTCTTATTTGTTTATTTGTCGAGGGCGTGAGGAAAAACGCAATTATTTCAATCCTGCTATCCGAAAAAAAGTGAAACTTATGTTTGAGGAGTTGATGAGAAAGTCGATTCTGAAGGAGCAATGTGCTTCTTTAAAAACTTGAGTCGGTTATTTAATAAATACCGAAATTGAGCTGTTCGCTGAATTTGGTTTATCATCGACCCATAGGAAATGTCTAATTCAATGCTTTTTCCATTTAGAAAGATAATTTCCGTCCCATATTCATGCTTTCTTTGAACTTGTTCGATATGGGAATGGGCAATCCATGTACACTGAGAGCTCGAAGGAGAAATCGTTGGAAAAAAATACATGCCGCTTAATGGATCAATTGTAACGGGGGCTTTATGGGTAATACCGCAAACATCACGCGTTCCATCCTGTCTTCCTTTTAAACTGCTGCCAAAATACTTACAAGCGTGATCCATCACCTTACTTGGGGAGCAACCGACTGCATATTCTTCCTGATCTTCAAGCACCATCGTCATTGCTTTGTTATTGGAGTCTCGTCGAGCTACCAAGGCAGCAGTAAAAGGGGTGATTTCGGGAGGATCTGTGTAGAAGTTAAACATGTTTTCATCCTTTCTAGAAGAAAAGAAAGTGGCTTCTTTACTAAAATACCAAACTTTTTCAAAAAAAGAAACAAAAAACACATTTTCTTTCTGATTATTTTATTTTGTTTGCCATTTCTTTTCACCACTTCATCAACAAGAATAGAATAAAATTTATTAAAAAATGCTATGTCGTTAGAAAAACTTGGCTTGTTACCAAGTCTTATGCGAAAGCCTTTGTTTTTCTTATACTATAAACCCTAAGTTTATACTATTCAGTTATTTCATTATCCACAAGCAACTCATTTATATTTTCTTATCTGTTTAGAAAAACTTAGCAGCTTGCCACCTATTTTATGGCAACAGCTGCTAAGTTTAGGCCTTTCATTGAAGTACTTGTTCCTTTAAGTTTTTCCTTAAAATTTTTCCAGTTGTATTCTTTGGTAATTCATCTAAAAAAATGATGTTTGCAGGGACTTTATATTTTGCTAAATACGTCTGGCAAAATGAAATTAATTCTTCCGCGGTTACGTCATTTTCATCTGTCACAACAAAGCATTGTACCGCCTCACCAGTTTCTGGATCAGGCGTACCTATTACAGCTACTTCTATTACATTTGGATGCCTATAGAAGACTTCTTCTACTTCACGAGGATACACATTATAGCCACCTACTAAAATCATATCTTTTTTCCGGTCAACGATAAAAAAATAACCTTCGTCATCCTTTCGTGCCATATCTCCCGTATATAACCAGCCATTTTTTAAAGCAGCAGCTGTTTCTTCCGTAAGCTTATAATAGCCTAGCATTACATTGGGACCGCGAACGATTAATTCCCCAACCTCGCCAACAGGCACTTCTTCGCCCCATTCGTCTACAATCTTGTTTTCAACCCCTTGAATACTGCAGCCGATCGACCCCGGTTTACGTGGTCGATCTAACGGATTAAAGCAAGTTACCGGTGAAGCTTCAGATAATCCATAGCCTTCAGATATGGTGACATCAAAAGCTTGCTCAAATCCCTTTAACAAAGCTACTGGCATAGATGCCCCTCCAGAAATACAGAACCGGATCGTTGCAAATGGATTTTCTTTATCTTCCCGCTTTGCTTGCAATAAATAATTATACATCGTCGGTACCCCAGCAAAAATAGTTGCTTGATAGGTTGTACTTAATTCAAATACGGCAGAAGGTGAGAATTTTGGTAAAACGATAACTGTCCCGCCATTCATTAAAGGCGCATTAAGGGAAACCGTTAAGCAAAACACATGAAACATGGGTAAAGCAGCAATTACTTTGTCTTTATCATTTATACTTAAATAATCTGCAACATCTTTTGCATTGGAATACAAATTGTGGTGAGAAAGCATGGCTCCCTTTGGTGTACCAGTTGTCCCAGATGTATATAAAATAATGGCCAAATCATCACTTTGCTGATCTGGTTGGTCGAAATACGGATCTCCTAATTGTAGCACCTCAGAAAAAGCATGCAATCTTTCTCTCTCCATCGGTATTGGTTGTTCTCCTGCCCCAGAATCACAAACAATGTAATTAGAAATACTTAGTTCCCCATCTATCGCCTGAAATTTTTCTAGTAATCGGTCTAACGTTATTACCGCCTTGACATCTCCATTATGTAAAATATAACTCAGTTCACTTGGTGTATATAATGGATTAATTGGAATAACCACTAACCCCAGCCTTAGAGCACCATATAGACCAATAATGTAATAAGGGCTATTTCCGACAACTAAAGCAATGTGATCACCTTTTTTATAACCAATTGCTGCTAACCCAGAAGCAAATAAAGTCACAGCTTGATCGAGATCCTTATAACTCGTTGGCTGATGCTCAAAGATATATGCTGGCTTATTCGCATATTCTTGCGCAGTACAAGACAATTGCTTACTTATATTCATAAAACTCCCCCTTGTCTTAGAAAAACTCGGATTGTCGACAAGTATTGTGGCGACAGACCTTCGTTTTCCTTTTACTATAAACCAAAAAATTCCATACTTTTCTCTAGCGCAATAAAATGAATGAATCATCATTCATTTTATTGGTAAACAAAAATCATTCTCCCACACCCAACTAAACTATAAGAATCGTTGAACAATTCAATTATATATGAGGTTCTTTATCATTTCAAGAGAAAGCGCTATCGAAGAAATGAACAGTAAAAGGCATAAGCTCAATAACTGAACTCATGCCTGAATTTTAGAATATAGTTCTCCCATAATTACAAAGACATTAATAGATTAACTGAATAAAGTCTTCTTTCGATATCTTTCCTAAATAACGAGGAACTTCAACATTGGTCAACGCTTCTTCAATTGCTTCTTGTTGATGACGGACACCAATAAGACTACTTTCCAAAACGTTGATCTCTCCAACACCGAAAAAGTCACCATAAATTTTACAATTCTCTATTATTCCTTTCTTGACGTCTAAACGAACATCAACAAGACCTGCATCAAATTTATGGGAAGCTTGAATATTAAACGATGGCGACTTGCCGTAATTCCAATCCCAGTTATTATAGCGGTCACGTGATATTTGTTTAACATTTTTCCAATCTTCTTCTGTTAATTCATAACGTGGAACTTCAGAGATATCCTCCACATCAAATACATGCCGTAAAATAACGTGTTTAAATTCGTCCATGGATATTTTTTGATTGAAAAACTCGGAAATGTTTGCTACCCGACTGCGGATGGACTTAATTCCTTTGGAAGCTATTTTTTCTTTGTTTACTTTAAGCGCTGATACAACTTTATCAATTTCAGAGTCAAGCATGAGCGTCCCATGACTGAACATCTTTCCTTTCGTCGCATACATGGCATTCCCTGAGATTTTACGACCTTCGACAACTAAATCGTTACGTCCTTTCAATTCGGCAGGCACACCTAACTTATTTAATGCTTCTACTACAGGCTGGGTGAACTTAGCAAAATTTTGAAAGCTATTCCCATCATCTTTTGTAATGAAACTAAAGTTTAAGTTTCCTTCATCATGGTAAACGGCCCCGCCCCCAGATAAACGGCGTACAACTTTAATATCATGTTCGTTAACATAATGCGTATTTATTTCTTCAATCGTATTTTGATTGCGTCCAATAATAATGGAAGGTTGATTCACATAAAACAATAAAAATGTATCTTTTTCACCAAAGTTTTCTACAATATACTGTTCCAATGCTAAGTTCATAGCTGGGTCTAAAATACCTTGATTATCAATGAATTTCATACTTGTCATACCCCTTCCAAAGTTTACAAAATTTTTCTAACTGCTTATCCTTTATGCTCTAAACATTCACCTGATATCGTAATGAAGCAACAACAGAGCAAAGAAACAACGTTTTGATCTTCTTGTCCCTTCTTTCTAGTTTAATAAAAAAAACAGATAGAAGCAAAAATTGTGTAAGCCAAGCTTTTCTTGGCATAGTTATAACTTCTATAATTCTAGCACTCTATTTATGTACAATTTTTTTTGATTTTTAATACAACAATCGTTTCGAAAAAACACAAGCGACATGTAGATAGTGACCGCTGCGAAAAAACACTACGCTTTCCGTGTTTTTCCTCCGCTAGCTTAACAGTATCAACTGCCCTTTATTTGCACGGAAAAATCTAACAACTAACACGCTATCACTTGCTCGCCTGCTTTTTCTATCACGCTCACCTCAAAGTGTATTGAATGCAAATCGCCCCAAAGGGATAGTCAACCATCATTTTGCTTTATTACAAGAATACTTCCCTATAGTATAAACAAGTTATCATACCTTAAAACAGTCAATAAAAATATTTAGATACTGTTACATTGCTAAGCCGCCTTTCCACGGCACTACATACGGTTTTCTGCGGTAACTACCAAAAATGGAGATAAAGAAATATTTTTTGTTGTAACACAGTATTGACTTTTTTCATACTGTTATATTACAATAGTTTGTAATTACTAACCGAGGGGGAGGAAGTCCAATGCTCAACGTTCTTGAATTTTTCAGAAATTTACCTAAGAAAAAATGTAGTAAATGTGGAAATGATATGTTTGAAAAAGCAGACTGCTATGGAAATTTATGTGACGAATGTGATCATCCAGCAAGATAAATGAAATGTATGAGAAAGCTACTTCATCGCCACCATTTCAAGTACCATCTTCAAATTGTCTTAATTCAAATTGGTAATTGTACCAAGCATGAACGACCTATTAAGAAAAGCTGACAATGAACATGTCAGCTTTTTTCAGGTTCAAAGAAAGTTATTTTGCAATTATAAAGTGAACCTTCAATCAGAGGTGGTTTTTTCATTCCGACGGATTGTTTAGGCGAACAAATTGGGAATTTAAGTGCTGTTATCTCCAACTTTTGAAGTAGCATTCTTACAGTGTCTTATATTTGAATACTAAATTTTCTTAAAAAACCTATTATTATTCAAGTCATTATAATATAATAATACATACATCCAATAACTACAGGATTGCTTTAGAAAGATAATTCATATTAAAATCAGACGTCTTATACTAAGGTTGTCAAATCGAACTTACAGCATCACTATTTACAGTTTACTAATTTTCAATTTATGAAAGGGGAAGCGTCCATGGAGAAACGACCAACTCGTTCTAAAGTACCTGAAAACTTAACATGGGATTTATCAGATCTATTTTCTACACACAAAGATTGGCAAAACGAATTAGAGGCTATTCAAAAGGATGTAGAACAATTTGCGATTTTTAAAGGAGAATTAGGAAAAGAAGCTTCTGCATTATATCAATGCCTTGCCACCTACGAAGCTTTTCAAAAAAGAGTTATGTGGGTAGCAACCTATGCTAATTTACGAAACAGTACAGATGGAACAGATCCATCTCGTCAAGAAGATAGCGCAAAAGTAGCCCAAGCACTAGCAATAATTCAAGCAAAACTATCTTTTATTCAGTCAGAAATACTGGAAATACCTACAGAAACGATTGGGGATTTTGTAAAACGGCACCCCGAATTAGCAACGTACCGCAAAATGCTTGCTGATTTAATAGAAAAAAAACCTTATACATTGTCTTCGCAGATAGAAGAACTACTCGCTTCTCTTTCTGAAGTTCACGATGCGCCATATGTGATTTATCAGCGTAGTACATCATCCGATATGATGTTTGCTTCCATTACGGATGAGCATGGAAATGAACTTCCTATGTCTGCTGCATTGTATGAAGACCGTTATGAGCTAACTGCTGATAACACTGCTCGTAGAAATGCATATAAATCTTTTGTACAAACGCTTCGACAATATCAACATACATACGCTGCCGTTTATGCAACAGAAGTTACCAAGCAAGTGGTGATGGCAAGGCAACGTCAGTATGATAATGTCACAGATATGCTATTGCATCCACAACAGGTAACGACAGATATGTATCATAATCAACTAAATATTATTCAAGCAGAGCTCGCTCCTCATATGCAACGATTTGCTAGACTAAAAAAAGAACAATTGGGATTGGAAGAGTTATACTTATGCGATTTGAAAGCGCCGCTTGATCCAGACTTCAATCCGGTAACTACATATGAAGAAGCGACAGCTACAATTGTGGACGCTCTCGGTATCATGGGAGAAGAATATCAACAAGTTATAAAACAGGCTATTCAAAACCGTTGGGTCGACTTGGCTGATAACATTGGGAAAAGGACAGGTGCTTTTTGCTCCAGCCCTTATGGCGTACATCCCTATATCCTAATTACATGGACAGATACCATGCGCGGTGCATTTGTATTAGCTCATGAATTGGGACACGCAGGTCATTTTTACTTTGCCGGAAAAGAACAGTCTTTATTTAATACTCGTCCTTCAACGTACTTTGTTGAAGCACCTTCCACTTTAAATGAATTACTGCTCGCGAATCACTTATTAGCTAAAACAGATGATGAGCGAATGAAAAGATGGATTATCACCCAGTTATTAGGGACATATTATCATAATTTTGTGACGCATTTACTGGAGGCAGAATTCCAAAAAAGGGTGTATACGTTAGCCGAAAATGGAACGCCTTTAACAGCAAAAGTTCTTTCTGAACAAAAGAAAGAAGCTTTAGCGAATTTCTGGGGAGATAAAGTAACAATGGATGAAGGAGCCGGACTCACATGGATGCGTCAGCCACATTACTACATGGGACTCTACCCTTATACGTACTCTGCTGGTCTGACCGTCTCTACTGCTGTAGCACAGACTATCCAGCAAGAAGGGGCTCCAGCTGCCGAACGTTGGATTAACGTATTAAAATCTGGAGGAACACTAAAGCCGCTTGATTTAATTCAAAAAGCTGGTGTGGATATGTCTTCGCCTGAACCTATTAAGAAAGCTGTCGACTTTGTAGGATCACTTGTAGATCAATTAGAAGCAAGTTATCAGAAAGAAAAGTAACGACATGATAACCCCCTAAAATGCCAACCATTATAGGGGGTTAAGGTTAACGTAAAACAAAATGTAATGCTTTTTGAGCTGTTCTTTCTCCTTGTTCAATGCAGTCTGGAATACCTTGACCATCATAGGAGCAACCTGTTAAAAAAACACCAGGTAACTGCAGCCTAGCTTGTTTTCTAATTTCAGCAAGTCGTTCCGAGTGCCCGAGTGTATATTGCGGTCTTCCATTTCGCCAACGTGTAACAACACTAAATGTCGGATCACCTTTTAATTTCATTGCTTTATGTAAATCTTTTAGCACAATGTCTGTTAGCGCATCATCTGACGCCTCGACTATTTCTTCGTTATCCGGTCTCCCAACATAACAGCGCATTAAAACTTTCCCTTCTGGGGTTGTTAACGGCCATTTCTTATGTGTCCATGTACAAGCAGTAATATGGTAATTGCTGTTCTTGTTAACAAGAAAGCCTGTGCCATCTATATCTTTTTTTATTTTCACCTTATCAAACGCCAACACAATATTAGCTGTTGATGTGGCAGGTACCTCCACAAAAGGTTGAAAGAAATCATACTGACTAAATATTTTCGGCACGGTAAAATGTGGTGTAGCTATAATAACAGCATCTGCTTTATAAACATTTCCATCACTTAACAGTACATGATAGCCGTGTTCCTTTTTTTCAATATGATCAACCGCTGTTTGGAGCATCATATTCTCTTCTCCAATTTCTTCTGCTAAACGATCTACTAGAGTACCTAAACCGTTTTGAAAGGAAAAGAAAGCACCAGGTGCCGGCCCTTTCCCTTTATCTTTTGCAACTTTGGGAATAGTTTTGTTTAACCCTTTCATTAAACTGCCATATTCTTGCTCCAATTGGCGAAATTGTGGGTAAGAAGCTTTTAAACTCATTTCTTCTATATTTCCAGAATGAATTCCAGATAACAGCGTTTCAATCTGGTTATGGAGTAATTCATTTCCAAAGCGACGTCTAAAAAAAGCTGCTAAAGACTCATCTGTTTCTTCTTTTCGTTTTCCCTTCCATAAATCTGCCAAAGCTCTTAATTTTCCTTTCGGAGAAATTAATGTAGAATTCCATATAGAACGCGCATTTTTTGGAATTCCCATATAGGTATCTTGTGGCATACGGTGGAACTTATTTCCCTTCAAAATATAGGATTTTCCCGTAGCATTACGAACAATTTGATCTTCAAGATGTAGCTCTTCCACTAATTTCATAGCCGGCTGTTTACGAATTAACATCGAGTCTGCACCTTGTTCAATCGTAAATCCATCCCGGTGCAACGTTCTTATTTTCCCCCCTAGATGACTACTTGCTTCCACAAGCTTCACCTTATAAGGAAGTTGCTTTTCAACGAGCTGTTTTTGTAAATAATAGGCAGCAGATAAACCTGTTATACCGCCGCCTATAATGACAATTTGTTTTGAATTATTCATTCGGTTCACGCTTTACTTGCTTTAGTACAACATCGCTTAATGTATGAATAAATTGTGGATGTACGTTTGGCATCTCTGGTCGATAATAGGATGCACCTATTTCATCACAAACTACTTTGCATTCGTAATCATTGTCATATAACACTTCTAAATGGTCGGCTATAAAACCTACAGGTGCGTAAACAAAAGCTTGGTATCCCTTTTGCTCGTAAAGATCTCTTGTAAGATCCTGTACATCTGGTCCTAACCAAGGATCTGGCGTGTTGCCTTCACTTTGCCAACCAATTTCATAATTCTTAATCCCAGTTGCTTCTGAAATTAGTTTGGCGGTTTCTTCTAACTGTTGTGGATAAGGGTCACCATCCTGTAAAATTTTCTCAGGCAAACTATGGGCAGAAACAATCAGCACTGCTTTTTCCCGTTCCTCGTCTGCCATCTTGGCATAAACGTCGGTAATTTGATCAGCCCAATATTTAATAAAACCAGGCTCATCATACCAGCTTTCCACTGAAGTAATCGTAATACCATATTTTTCAGCTTCATTGTTTGCTCGTTTATTATAGGATTGTACGCTAAAAGTAGAAAAATGTGGTGCTAAAACTATTGACACTGCTTCTTCCATACCATCTTCAGCCATTTGTTGCACAGCATCCTCAATAAATGGCTCAATATGTTTTAACCCAGTATATGCTTTAAAGTCATATTCGTTTTGAACTGCATTTAATGTTGCCTCCAGTTTTTCCACTTGCTGATTCGTTATTTTTGCCAATGGAGATATGCCTCCAATTGCTTTGTAACGATCTTTTAAGTCTTGCAATGCTTCTGCTTCAGGCTTTCTGCCGTGGCGAATATGCGTATAATACCGTTCAATGTCCTCTTCCTTGTATGGTGTTCCATAAGCCATCACTAATAATCCCATTTTCTTTTTTTCCATGCTTCAACACCTCGCAAATTTAATTTTTTCTTTTCACCTATTTCGCTGACTATACTCATGAATAAACGTAGTTAATCTTTTTAATGTAGCCGGTTGAATATCTGGCGTCACGCCATGACCAAGATTAAAAACATGGTTTCCATCTGCTAAGCCTTCATCCAATATAGCTTGTGTTCGCTTCTCTAGCATTTCCCATTCTGTTAACAAAATAGCTGGGTCTAAATTTCCTTGCAACACTTT
>NZ_JABXHF010000112.1:0-7338 GCF_013393565.1 Virgibacillus sp. | reverse complement strand
CCAGTTCTGTTTTGGTAAGATGGGTGTAGGACATGTCAGATACACTCTCCTTAACTTTGGTTGGTTATTCGTTGAGTATATCATGACATGTCTTTTTTGGTGTCTCGCTTAATTTTACAATCTAGGGAATAAGAAAAACTCCTCTATTTAAGCATGGATTGGAAGCTTAACCGTAAAAATATTTCGATCCTTCACTGTATCTATTTGAATACTCCCACCATGCTGGTCGATAATTTCTTTCGTAATGGCAAGTCCTAATCCAGCTCCGCCTGTGTCTCTACTGCGGGAGGATTCAAGACGATAAAATCGTTGGAAAATCAATTCTCTTTCTTTGTTTGGGATTGGTTCACTAGGTCCGGAAACAGCAATATAATAGCCGTTATTTTGTTTTTGTCCGGTAATACGAATAGATCCTTTCCCCTTATAGTATTGAATCGCATTGTTTAAGAGATTACTTATGACTTGCTGCATTCCTTCTGCGTGGACATATACATCTGCTACTTCCGCTTGTAGTTCCAATTTGATCCCCGTTTGTTTTAGTGTCCAATGGAACATAGAAACACACTGCTCCAGAAGTGGTTTTACTGCCTGCATTTCTTTTCGGTTGTATGTGCTTGCATTCGTATAGTCCCATTGCTTTAACTGATCAAATTGGTCTAGCATCGAAGTAAGGCGTTGTGATTCTTGATAAAGCGCTACAAATAACGCTTGATTTCCCTCTATATCACCTGACTTCAATGCAGACAGATACCCATTAAGATTAGATAACGGTGTACGAAATTCATGGGAAATGTCGGAAACAAGCTTTTTTCGATCTGTTTCATTACGGTTCAGTTGCTCCATGAGTTGATTGTATTGCTGTACAAGTTGCCCGATTTCATCATTTCGGTAAACGGGAATAGGGTCTGGATATTTTCCGATTTGTAGCAATTGGGTTGCTTCTATTAATTCATGAATAGGCTGCAGTAATCTTTTAGATAAATAATAATATAAAATAGAAGCGACAACGATGGCGATGATAACAAATATCCAAACATAATTTAACAACGTTTGGTTAAATTGCTGTTGTCGTAGTTCATCGAGGTTTCCTACCCCAGCAGCTAAAAAACAAGCCGTATTATATAAAGCCCAACCGCTAATCCATAAAGCGACCCCGATCACAAAGAAATGTAAAAAAGTTAATCGCCATAGAAAGCTGACAGGCGCCAAGTTTATGAGTTTACGATGAATTCTGGACAAATTTATACCCCATTCCACGAACGGTTTGAATCCGTTTTGGCTTCGCTGGTTCTTCTTCAATTTTTTCCCGCAGTTTCTTAATATGTGCATCAATGGTTCGGTCTAATACCGTACTCTCTGCGTTAGGGTAGAGTTCTGTAACAAGTTGCTCTCGCGATAAAACATTATTTGGATGTTGCATAAACAGATAGAGAAGATTAAACTCAAAATTAGTTAGCTGTATGGACTTATTATGAAGCCATACCTCTCCTTTTCGCGGCTTAATGCAAAGTCCATCATAGACTATTTTTTGGCAGTAACTCCCTGTACGTCGCAATACTGCTTCTACATGTGCTATCAGTTCATTCGCATCAAATGGCTTTGTCATATAGTCGTCTGCCCCAATTTTTAGTCCTGTTATTCTATCTTCAATACTCGTCTTAGCAGAAAGCATAATAATAGAAACTTCGCCGTTTTCTTGTTGTTTTACCCATTCACAAAACTCCTCACCACTTACTTTCGGAAGCATTAAATCGAGGATGATGAGGCATGGGAGGTGCTTTATAAATACAGCTTTCGCTTCCTCTCCATCTGAAGCTTCTACAACACAGTATCCATTTTTTTCTAAATAAATGCGCACTAAATTACGTATCATTCTATCATCTTCAACGATCATAATTGTTTGCTTCATGATCTCACCTCAACCTTAGTGTAACGCAGTTGATGGAAAAAGTGATACTAGAAAGCTGCCGTTAGAGAAAGAAATTACTTTGAAGTGATCTTGATTTGATTCGTTCCAGTCGCTACGTTGCTAACCGGGCGCCCCGAGCCTTTGTTCTATTTGTTTCGTACAGCTTTCTTTACTCCATTTTTTCAAACTCTTGTACCATTAGATCATAGTTCATAGCTCCAAATGCTTTGTATTGAATAATACCATTACTGTCGACCATAAAAGTAGTCGGGATAGGCTGAATTTGGTAGGTATTTGCAACTTCTGTATTTTCGTCTTTTAAAATGGGAAACGTAAGTTCAAAATCAGTGACGAAGTTCTGGATCGTCATTAAATCACTTTCTGTTTCTGTTAAGTTAACAGCTAAAATATTTATATCCTTATTTTCATAGAATTTTTGCATATCTGGCATCTCTGCTCGACAAGGCGGACACCACGTAGCCCAGAAGTTCACCATCACACGTTCACCGCGTAATTCGGATAATTGAATCGATTCTCCGTCCATTGTAGACAAATTGAAATCAGGAGCGAGATTACCGACTTCTAAGCCAACTTCACTGGAATCCCCTGTTTTTTCCGTTTCACTTGTTTGATTTTCTTGTGTCGTGATTTGATTGCCACTTCCAGCAGGGGGCGCATCTACTTGTTCTGCAGTATCGTTGGATGACAATACAAAATCGTATAACGCCCACGAGAACATGCCCATTATAATAATAATCAAAATTGCTTTTTTCATAAATCTTTCCTCCTATCCTAAGTTGGTTAACCAAGTATCTTGAACGAGGTTTAATAAAAACGCAGAAATTCGTGGCATGAAGCCTGTAAATAGTAGAATACCCATGAGAATCATGATAACTCCACCGATTTTCATAATAATTCCACTATATCTAACGATCCATCTTGTAGAACCAAGAAAGAAAGTAAGGATAAGAAAAGGAAGTGCAAATCCGATGACATAAAATATCGTGTACCAAGCTCCCTGTGTCGGGTTAGCTGCTGCGACAATTAAAATGGACGCAAAAATAGGACCAATACATGGCGTCCAACCTGCTGCAAACCCCATCCCTACAAACACTGTACCTAAATATCCTACCGGTTTACTTGCAAAGCGAAATCGTTTCTCTTTCATAAAGGAAGTGATTTTTAACCAGCCACCAACAAATAAGCCCATGACAATAATGAAAATGCCGGCAATTCGCTGAATGAAATCTCCAGACTCTCCAGCTAAAAGCCCTTGAATCCATTGCCCCAAGAAAGAAACACCAATACCGAGACTAATAAATATGAGAGATACGCCAAACAAAAAGAAAATCGCATGAATAAGTAGCTTACTTCTAATCTTTACATTGTTATTCGTTTCTAATTCTTTCACACTCATTCCAGTTATGTAGGATAGATAGGCTGGAAAGATAGGTAATGTGCAAGGAGAAAGAAAAGAAAGCATTCCTGCTCCTAACGCTAACCATATTGTTAAATCTGCTGCTGCTGTCATGAAGACACCTTCTTTCGTTTAAATAAAAATATACAGATATGAATCAACCCAACCATGACAAAGAAAAGTGGGTGGATCATATAATTGAAAATTGTAGTAAATGGTAGTATATAGCTAAGAATAAGTTTCCCAATCGTCCAAATGACGGTTAAGTATAGGAAAAGCATAGTGCTTTGCATTCTATCTTTAACCAATAGATAGATGAGTAAAAGAAGCAACATAAGGATAAAATTACCCCACGCTAAGGAATTATCTTGCCAAACGATATCGATAAATTGGTAAGTAAAAGAAGCTACCAATATGACAGGAATGGCGTTTATTAGTAAGTTTTGCAACTGCAATCCACTTTTTTTAACTTGGTACGTCATTTGTATGGTTAATAAAAGTAATGCAAGATAAAAAGCTTGGGCATCACTTGGATATGCTAAAACGGCAATTGGGTCAGAGAGAAATAATGGCAATTGTAAAATAATTTTAGCCACCCAAATGAATAAAATGAGATTAATTAAATAGGAAATGATGTGTTCTACATTTTTTCGTTTATCCTTACTCGACAGGTTGCTACTTAGGTAGTACGCTAGTAATCCAATAGAAAAGCTGATGACATTGGCTGCAAGGCTCATTAACACCGTAGTTGATGGCATATGTTTTCCTCCAAATTTCAAACGAATCTGATGATAGTATAAGTAAGAAATGTGAAAGTTTGATGAAAGAGAAAAAGAAAAAATAGATGTTTCGTTAAAAGGTATCGCTTTATATATTATTGGAATTTGATACAGATGAAGTAATAATGCGTTAGAAAGCTGAAAAAGAATGAATTATGTTACTATTATATTAGTTATGATATAACATAATGCTTTACACAGCTTATTAAAAGGAGCCTGATTTGATGACCCTTATTGCAAAGCAAGCCTACTTTAAAATGGAAAGAGTAGTATCAAGTCTACAGCAAGAGGATATCAAGCAGGAACGGATGTTATATTTGTATACGAATAAAGTCGTTACACAAAGGCGCGAGTTTCCTATCGACAATGTGTTAGATTTTTCCTATCGTCCTGTGTCTAACCAAGGGGGAATTTTATATTTACACTCATTACAAGGTGTATACACATATACAGTGGATTCATCTCCAGAAGAATTTATTCAAATCTTTCAGGAGTATTTTAAATAATATAGGGTAATGCCTTAGGTAGGAGAAAGGTTTACTTTACATGTTTACGTGATACGAATACAGCGAGGAGGTCGAGTAGCTCGATGGATTGCTTTTCTACAATAGAACAGGGTTGTTTAGTATAAGGAAATCACAGCTTTCTCCATATTAAATTGGTTATATGCTGGGCTGTTATAAAATGGGGGATTACATATAAGTGGGCGAACGATAGTATAAGAAACACTACAGCTTTCGCCATAGGAATTGGTGACAAGCCAAGTTTTTCTAATTATATTATCGATGGATTGTTCGTAGCAGAAAAGGATCTAAACGAACCAGGCATTAATTGTTGTTATTTAGCCTTTATACTCATAGATTTGGCTTTTCCTTGTGTAGGCTGACAGCAGTTTAGATGTCTAGGTGAGTAGGTTTAAGAACTTCCTTTAACTAGCAATTATTCATTAAGGGAGCGGGGCAGAAAAGTGGAGATCAAACATCTACAGTATTTTATGGAGGTAACGAAGACCGGAAGCTTCACGCAGGCTGCGAATCAACTATATATAACGCAACCTGCGATCAGTCGAATTATTAAATCGCTCGAAGAAGAGCTTGGAACGACGTTGTTCATTCGTTCTAGAAAGAAGCTTGTGCTAACGGAGGAAGGGCAGGTCGTGTATCAGCACGCGAAAAGTATAGAAGCTGAATATCAAACGTTATTATCGAATTTAGGTCAATTTAAGCAACTGAAAAAAGGACATATGCGAATTGGCCTTCCTTCGATTACAAATGGGTTTTTCTTTTCGCAATTAATTGCACCATTTCATCGCCAATACCCAGATATAACGTTTCAGTTAGAGGAAGATGGTTCAAAACGAATTGAAGAAAAAGTGCATCAAGGTGAATTGGACTTGGGGGTTGTTGTTTTGCCGGCAACTTACGGAGATTTTGCTTGCCATACTTTTATACATGAAGGGCTAAAGTTAGTTGTACCAACGAGTCATAGGTTCGCTCGACGAAAAAGTATGACGTTACATGAACTAGAAGAAGAAGCGTTTATTATGTTTAATAAAGACTTTGCCCTACGTGACAGTATCGTAAAGGCTTGCCAAGAAGCAGGGTTTAAGCCAAAAATTATATTAGAAACATCGCAGCTGGATTTTATCGAGGAAATGGTAGCTTCGAATATCGGCGTTGCTATACTACCAGATAGCACATGTCAGGAGCTGACGAGAGAAGTCACTTCTGTACCAGTAACGAAC
This sequence comes from Virgibacillus sp., assembly GCF_013393565.1. Taxonomy (NCBI): domain Bacteria; kingdom Bacillati; phylum Bacillota; class Bacilli; order Caryophanales; family Bacillaceae; genus Virgibacillus; species Virgibacillus sp. Next base: position 1,489 of record NZ_JABXHF010000112.1, on the reverse strand, counting down.
CCTGCAATGGAATGGAAGCTAGCTTTAATTTGGAGGCGAGATTCTAATTTGTCTTATGTTATAAAGGAATTTATCCATTTTGCTGAAGAAAAATTGCACTATTAAGTATTAGGTTTATAAGCAAAACGAAGGCGTTTCAGCACGACATAGACTTGGTGATAAGCCAAGTCTTTTTACATGTGGTCTAGTTTTTGTCTCCAAAATGCAGTTCTTTTATTAAGTTGGAAACGGAAAATTTTACCGAAAAGAACATCCTTACAGTGTTGCTTAAAAATGTGGAATTAATTACAGAGAAGCGTATATCTTCTGTTTGTAAAGCGTTTACATAACAGTTTGTTATGTGATGTATGGGATATTGGCATTTTACGCTTACGGTCAACGGGAATTATAATAGATGAGAAGCTGAAATTGAATAGATAAGGTGATACAATGCATGCGAAAAGAAGCAAGGATACACGGATCATTCAAAATGACCAAGTGTTAATTAATGACTTAAACAATTATCACACGTTGTTTGGCGGAGTGTTAATGAAGAAATTAGATGCATGTGCCACCTTGTCAGCAAGGAGACATGCAAGAGTCAAAGAATGTGTGACAGCATCTACGGACTCCGTTAATTTTAACTCGCCTATTCGTCAAAGCGATTCTGTCTGTATAGAATCCTTTGTAGCCTATACAGGAAAAAGCTCCATGGAAATCTTTTGTAAAGTCATTGCTGAAGATATGATTACTGCTGAACGTCGAATAGCGGCTACAGCGTTTTTAACGTTTGTTGCTTTAGATGAAAATAAAAAGCCGATCGAAGTTCCAAAAGTAATTCCAGAAACAGAAGAGGAAAAGTTTCTTTATGAGACTGGTGAAGAAAGAGCCAAAATTCGTCGATTAAAACGACAACAAAATAAGGATTTAGTTGCTAAACTTTCTATTAAAAAACCTTGGGATGAATAAAGGGAAGAAAAGGAGAGGTTTTCAATGATCATTACTTCTAGCTATGAGGAATTATTAGATGCGAAACGTGCAATCGCGTCATTTAGAGCAACTAAACCAGAAGAGTATAAGCAATTCAAACGAATCATTCAATTTACGAGACAGCTACAGTTTAATTTTCAATATATGGGTAGTCTCATCATGGACGAGGATCCAAGTAAGTATCGACCACAAGTTAATGATGATTATATATTAAATGTGTATAAACGGGAGATTAACAAATTAAAAGAAGACCCGAAATCACAAGATATTAAGGCACTCTTAGGCGCTTATAAACAAATCGGTTATGGAAAGATATGTGAATTAATTTTAGGTAAACAACCCATTTCTTTAGTCGGCCCAGCCGTTGTATAGATGAAAAACACGCCAGTTTAGTGATCTGCGCCCTGTCAAGTAGACAGTGAAAAAATAAAAAATTATGCCACAGTCTGGCGCCGGTATTCTAATGGTGCTAGGCTGTTTAATCTCTTTTGGTATCGTTCCTCATTATAAAATGTAATAT
>NZ_JABXHF010000111.1:0-7524 GCF_013393565.1 Virgibacillus sp. | reverse complement strand
CAAAAACACAATCTGAGACAAAACATATGGAATTTCTGGATAGCTTTGTAAATTATTTATCCAATAAAATAGCTTATCCTACACAAAAAATCATTCAATTAAGAAACAAAGTCATTGAATACTTAAACGCTACTTCAGATGAACGAGATGTTCAAATCGAGAAAGCAGCCCAACTTGCACGCCAGGAATTGGGATTAGATCCAAATACAAATAATAATTTGATATTTCTTATCGAAAAAAGTGGTGTTTTTGTTTTTGAAAAGGGTCTAGGTGAAGACATCGATGCATACAGCTTATGGACCAAACACGACCGACCTTTTATTATGCTAGGAAATCTCAAACGATCAGCAGTTCGACGGAATTTTGATTTGGCTCATGAACTTGGCCACTTACTGCTTCATTATCGTGTAGAATTTACTAGCTTAGACCGAAAGGAACATAAGGCCATCGAAAAAGAAGCAAATAAATTTGCAGGTGCCTTCTTACTACCTGAAGATGAGTTTAGAGAAGATATGAAATCTATTTTTCATTTAACAAATCCAGATGCCTATTTAGATCTAAAGAAAAAATGGCAAACATCCTTGCAAGTGCTCGGGTATCGAGCGGCTAATTTGGGAATACTAGAAGCAAAAAAACATCGTAATTTTTATGCAGCTCTGCAACGAAAAGGGTATTTAAAACGAGAACCATTAGATGACATCTTACCTATACAAAAGCCGCAAAAAGTTAAAACAATTATTGATTTAATTGTTAAAAAGGAAATTATCGATATACATGAGATGATGGAAAGAGATTGGATGGTGGAGATTGAATTCTTTCACCGACTCACAGGTATTGATATTAGCTTTTTTAATAAATATTTGGTGAGCGAACAAGATTTTGAGTTAGTTTATGTAAATGATTTTTCATCTGCTATGCGAAAGAAGAATGTGTAAGTTAGATTATTTTGTCGGCTATATCATACAAAAATAGCAAGTGGTAGTCATATGAAGAGATAAGATTAATCAGAGTAAGTATAGATACCTATTATTTTGGAGTATAAGCTATTTTGTGTAAATGGGAATTGCACACAATAAAATAAAAAGGCTTTACTTGGAGAAGCGGGCGTGTGATACGCTCGCTTTTGCGTTGGCGATAGCTTTATTTTTTTAAAGGTATCTCCAACGCAAATCCATCACGCCCGCTAGAGGCTCTATGTCAAGCCGGAACCAAATGAACAGTTATAATGCCGGCACTGTTTCTAGCCATTCCCCAAAATGGATGGCAAGCTGTGATATACTCTCTTTCCAACCTTGTACCGACATCGGCCATTTTTTGTAATACCATGGTTGCCAGATAAATCATTTTCCTTTGCTCATTAGATGGGAAAGGGATTTTGTTTTTGTGACTTTTCTTAGTTGTCTATGATACCCTTCGATGATATTCCTCGTGTAAATGATCCTTCTAATCTCCCTAGGGTGACGGAAATAGGCAGTCATTTCAGTTTGTTCCCAAGATCGGATCATAATTGGGTGCTTTTTGTCCCATTTTACCTGGCCATTTCAGCTTCTTATAGTGTCAATGCTTGATATACTTTCTTTAGGTCCTTCATCACTTCTTTTTGTTCCTTGTAGGAGACATATTTCATCGAATTGCGTATCTGATGGATGAGACACAACTGTATTTTTGTTTGAGGAAATGCAGAACTAATTGTCTCTGAAAAGCCGGAAAGCCCGTCTTTACAAGCAATTAGGATCTTACCTCTACACCCCTGTTTTTAAGATCCGTACATACGCCTAGCCAAAAGCTAGTACTTTCATTTTCCCCAATCCAGATGCCTAATATTTCTTTATGCCCCTCCATATTCATTCCTAAAACACTATATACAGCTTTATTAATGATTCTATTTTCATCTCGAACATTTAAAGAGGATGGCATTCAAAAATACGATAGGATAAACCCGGTTAAGTGAGCGTGATTGCCACTCTTTGACTAGAGGCATGATTTTATCTGTTATTTTGCTAACCTAGGATTGTTATAAAAAGCTGCCTAAACAAAGATCCTCCTCAAAAGTTTAAATCATAATCTTTTAAGGAGGTATTGTCATTAGTTTATTTCAACTCTGGCCAATATGCTTGATTAGCTTCTATAAGATCATCTAAAATTTCTTTCGCTACTTTTGCACTTGGCACTGTTTTAGAAAGCGTTAGAGCTTGCCATAATTTTTGATAGCTTCCTTCAATATATGCTTGAACTACCAACTTTTCCACAGTAACCTGTTGATACATTAAAGCTCTTTCGAAGTCTGGAATCTTTCCTTGGCTTAAAGGTTCTGGTCCGTCCGCCCCAACTATACATGGAATTTCAACCATTGCATCGTTATCAAAGTTTGCTATAGATCCATTGTTTTCTACAATCATAACCATTCTTTCATGCGTATTATAGGCAATAGCACGTGCCAGATCGACAATAAACGTAGCATGACTGCCGATAGAAAATTCGATTCCTTCTGATGTACCTTTTTCAACAATTTCCCTTGCTGTAGAGAATACTTCTTTTTCTCTGCCATCCATTACTTCATTCGCTCTTGTATATTCCGGGTTAGAATGCCCCACAACATAATCAGGATAAAAATAATATTTCAGATACGTGTTCGGTAAAAACCTTGGGTCAACTGCTAGCAGATCTTTCGCTTTCTTATGCGTTTCCTGCCAGCTTGGATCCATATGCTGTGTATCGACTTCAATTTGTGTCAGGTAACCATGCTCTTTTACATATTCTTTAATTTGCGGCAAATATTCGATTCCTTCTTTATCTTTTATGCTCGTCCACCATCCAAAATGATTTAACCCAAAGTAACGAACGTCAAGTTCCTGCGGGGTTTTACCAATAATTTGGGACATTCTACGTAATGTTCCTACTGGCATATCGCAAATATTTAACACTTTAGAATTCGTTCGCAACACGCGGCAAGCTTCTGCAACAATAGCCGCTGGATTTGAATAATTCAACATCCAGCAATCCGGTGAGTATTGCTCCATCAAATCAATTAGTTCTATCATGTCTTTAATGCTTCTCATTCCATAAGCAATTCCACCTGGTCCACATGTTTCTTGACCGACAACACCATGTTTTAACGGTATTTTTTCATCTAATTCACGCATTTTATATTTTCCAGTCCGTATATGTGCGAAACAGAAATCAACATCCGTAAATGCTTCCTCCGGATCAGTAGTATAAATGTATTCAATGTCCGGTGCTTTTTCTTTTAAAGTAATTTCCAATGCTTCTCCTAATACCGCCTGCCTGTCTGCATCGTTATCGTACAATTTAAGTGTACGAATAGGAAAACGGTCTAAGTTATCTAGGAGCATCATAACAATCCCTGGTGTATATGTGCTTCCGCCACCTGCTATAACAATCGAAAATTGTTGTTTCATCGTTTTCTTCCTTTCTTGAATAAATTTATTCTGTTTGTTCTCTCCCTAAATAGCTATCAACTGCTTTACGAATAGCTGTTACCTGTAAACCGTATACAACCTGAACATTTTTATCTTTAATAATGATGCCATTTGCGCCTGTTTTTGTTTTTAAAATCTCTTCATTAACCAGGTTTGGCTGATGCAAAGTAAGCCGCAGCCTCGTATAACAGTTTGTCACAGTATTGATATTTTCAGCACCACCAAGAGCATCTACAATCAAGTTTGCGATATCTGCATTTTCATTGGTGCTGCCCTTTTCTTTGCTCTTCTTTTCTTTGTATTCTTTTTTTGAGTACAGTTTCGTTTCTTTTCCTTGTTCTTCACGACCAACTGTTTTAAAATTGAATTTCGTAATTAAAAAACGAAATACAACATAATAAATAACAAAAAATATAATTCCTACTAAGATATACATGGGCCAGCTTGTTTTTTCAAAACCAAGCGGGAGATTATATAATAGAAAGTCAATCATCCCGTTTGGTCCAATGGCACGGACATCTAATATGTTTAATACCACCATACTTAAGCCGCTCAGACCAGCATGAACAACAAATAAGATCGGTGCTACAAACATAAAGGAGAATTCAATTGGTTCAGTGACTCCAGCAATAAAGGAAGTAAATGCTGCCGGAATTAAGATTGCCTTCACTTTTGCTTTATTTTCCGGTTTTGCAGTATGATACATCGCTAAACATGCACCGATTAAGCCATACATTTTAGCAATACCACGCGCATCCCAGATGACGCTTTCAGATAATCGGGCTACTGCTGAATTGGCGATTTCTGCATAGTAAATATTTCTCGCACCTTCTAAAACTTGTCCGCCGACTTCTGCAACCCCACCTAGAGATGTGTATAGAAACGGCGTATATACTAAATGGTGTAAGCCAGTTGGGATGAGCAGCCTTTCCAATCCACCGTATAGAAACACACCAAAGTTTCCGCTATGTTGAATTAATGTACCGAGGCTATTAATTCCGCTTTGAAAAACAGGCCAAATATAAGTAAGAAGCACTGCCATTAACACAGCTACCGGAATTAGAACAATAAATACAAACCGGGATCCTCCGTAAATTTGGAAAGCACCATTAAATTCCGTATCAATAAATTTATTATGAATATAAGCGGTTACAATACCGAGAATAATTCCTAGGAAAACCCCCATATCCAAGATTTGGACTCCTAACACTAATGTTTGTCCAGTACCTTGCAAGGATTCTGCCTCTACGAGTAAACCAGTTAGTTCCATAAATTTATTCATCGCATTGACAAACACTAAATACCCTAATAATGCAGTAAATCCTGCTACAGATTTTTCTTTTTTTGCTAATCCTACTGTTATACCTACAGCAAAAATTAGCCCTAAATTACTCAGTATCGAAACTAATGATCCTGATAAAATAGATCCAAAGCCAGTTGTAACAGGATTATCTAAAAAGGGAATCACTTCAAGTAATCTTTCATTTGTAAAAACGTTACCAAGAGCAATTAGAATCCCGGCAATTGGTAAAATGAGAACAGGAATAAACATTGCTTTCGAAAAACGCTGCATTGCTTCCATCGTTTTCTGCTTCATTTCATACACCCCCAATATATTCGTCTATTTGTCTTTGACATGAGTTAGTTTAACTCGTAAACGGTTTCTTGTATATGGTTTTTGAATTAGAAAAAACGTGTTTCATCGATTGAAAACACGTTTCATAAAGAGGAGGAATTATCTATTATCTTGTGTTTGTTTTTAAATACTCTTTTATAATCAGCTCAAATGCCATTAACAACCTTGGGAAAAAGATGTTAGGCAGCATATTTCGATCGTCCAGCTTATTATTGTCGATAATTTTAAAGTTCAGATCTGATATGCCTGCAATTCGATTTTCTATCTCTTTTGTGAAGGAAACAGTAAAAATACGATGTTCTTTTGCTGCAACTAATTTATCGATGACTTGCTGCGTTTCACCAGATTTGGAAATCACGACAAGTACACCAATATTGTCTAAATTATTTTCAAAAACCCCTATCGAATCCATACCACTCGCAAATATGGTTTTTTTGCCTAATACTAATAGCTTTTTGTATAAATACTCCGCGGCTATAGCTGAAAAACCGGTGGCATATAAAAAAATGTATGATTGTTCTAATTTCAATACTTTATCTATAAATAGGTTAATCGTTTTCATCTTATTGTATTCAAAAAACTCTTGTGTGTTGATCTCCGGAAAATCATCGACCACACCTGTTTGCCTTTCCCCTACTTCTTTCACTAACGGCAAAAGGTGATAATACATATCTACAAATCCTTTATATCCAAGTTTTTTTGATAAACGAATAATAGTTGCCGGCGAAGTATAATTCACCTTAGCTATGTGACGTACTCCTTGCTGCAGCACATGATCGATATTTTCAATAATATAGTTTAACAGCTGAATATCCAACTCTGTTACATTTTTCCCTTGAATTAATTTACTAATATCAATCAACTTACCTCCTCCTTCAACATACTTAGCTGCTTAAGATAATCGTTTAGATAAGACAACATCAATTTACAATTACAATCAGGTCCTTAAAAATTTGGTTACTTTTTATAAACGTTTTAAGGCAATTGCCAATCGCATATCCTGTAAAGCCTGTTCCAGCAGATTCCCCTTTAGCAAGCATCACATTCGTATACAAAGCGTCGATTAAAGTCAGTTCTGCAATTCTTGAAGATAGTGCCTCAGGGCCAAATTCCGTCTGCTGAGACACGGTATAAAGTAAAATGTCTGCATGCTTAGTCAACGTTGATTTAGCAAAGTTGGTGATAGCAATAATCGTTACATTTTTGTCGCGTAAAACATGTAATATATCAATCATATCTTTAGTAGAACCAGAGTGAGAGATAATTACAGCTACATCCTGCTCATTTAATTGTGAAGCTGACATTAATTGCATATGTGCATCTAAGTTTGCGTGAACTTGAATTCCACTGTGAAGAAATTTATGATACGCATCAATCGACACAATAGCCGATCCGTCTATCCCGAAAAACTCTACTCTCTCCGCTTTAATAAGAGCCTACACAGCATTGTTTAATGCCTTCCGATTGATTTTCAACGTGTCCTCTAATGTTTTCATATTGCAACGGAACACTTTTTCACTAACTGTTCCAACAACATCATCAGCTTAAATTTTTTCATGGATATCTGCTACAGGTGTGACCATCTCTGCAGCTAGCGCAATTTTTAGCGCCTGATATCCTTTAAATCCTACCCGTTGACAAAAGCGAAATACCGTTGACTCCGCCACTTCCAATTCGTCAGCCATCTGATTAATCGTATGATGAATCATCGCTTTTGGATGTTGTAAAATATAGTCAACAATTTACTTTTCTTTCTCACTTAGCCTGCTATAATTGCTGCGAATACGGGCTAAACCATGCTGGCTTGCTTGATTCACATTGACGTTCCCTTTTTTATATCACTTATCGAAATTATTTTAACTGGAAACACGTAGTAAACAACTTTATTTATCATAACCTTTCTCTAATTCATATTATACACGAAAAAAAATTCCGCGATAATAATTGGATGCAGAAAAAAATTTGATAAAATGGAGTCAAACTAATTGAATACGTATTCAAAAAACAAGGGATTTCCCATTGGCCTGTTACGCATTGGTCAAGGTCTTTTAGTACAAAGTAGATAATAGTGGAGACCGAATCCATCTTAACGATGCTTATGAGCACTTAGCAGGTAATGAAATTACTATTATTGACGAACCACATATTGTAGCAAAATTGGGACATGCGGAAACTGGATGGTATTTTTTAAAGATACAGAAAATAATACTCTTGCACGAATGAGTGAAGTAGAAGTTTAAGAAAGAAGGAGACTATCCCAATAACATAAAGCCGATCTCCTTTTTATGAGCCTCTTTAATAATTCTTTATTTATACTATAGCACTAGCGTCGCATTAAAATACTTAAACCCATTAGTGAATACTGAATTTTCTTTAACTATATTTTTCCATAAAAAATCCTTTATAATGGTTGGCGGTAGTAACCTATCCAAATCCAATATAAAGGAC
>NZ_JABXHF010000026.1:0-50554 GCF_013393565.1 Virgibacillus sp. | reverse complement strand
TCCAGGAAAGACGCAAACCATTCCAACAGCTATTTATCTTGCTATTGAATCTGGGCAAACAAAAATTGCTACCTATTATGCGCTCATTAGCATTGGTTTTTCGTTTGTGTTGTTGTTTATGATGAACAGATTGACGAGGGGGGAAGTTGAAAAATAGGAGGGTTGGGAGAAATCATTAAGACAGTATCCCACAGTGATGAAAGGAAAAATTACATTAGCAGACTAGATAGCCACTTTATTGTGAAAAGGTGGCTTTTAATGTATTTATGATAGTTGTTTTTGTATAAAGTACCTGCAAATTTCAACATAATTTAAAAATTATGTTGAAATTAGAATATGAAAGCGCTATAATTACAACATACAATATTTTGTATATTGTATGTTGTAATTAAGTGATCATACAATAAAGATTGGAAGTTTTAAAATTGATAGCAAAAAATAGGCTCGCTTTAGCAGAAAGAGAGTTAGGAAGATCTGTGGTAGCTATTAATTATGACTGGAACACAGAGCGAATAAGTAAAGGTCAAGGTGCTTTGTTTTTTGGAGTGAAAGACACGAATCAGATACCGAATCATGTATTAGACAAGCTAGATAGTGATCAAAATATGATTTGGCTAACAGTGGATAAAGCGGCAAGCAAGGGAAGAGCGATAGATACGGATTTGCATAACCCAATAACTTACCGATTAATGACAGGTTCTTCTAGCGGCGGACCAATTAACATTTTAAAAGGAATAAATGATTTCGCAATTGGAACAGATGGTGGAGGTTCCACCCTTGGTCCCGCAATGAGTTGTCAACTTCCTTCTGTGATAGGTTCAGGGATCGGGTTACATGTAAAGCAAAAAAAGACATCAACTGATGGAATAGATTTTACTGGAAGTGTTGGCGTAATTGCCAAAGACATGTGGACATTAGCTTCAATTATAGAAACTTTAATTAACGAGGAACTTGAGCTAGTGGAAGAACCGAAGTTGAAAATCGCCATTCCAAAAAAAGGAACGATTACATGCCCAGATCAAATGGATATGCATGAAAAAGTTATATATTACTTATCAAAAATGGATTGTTCGCATATTTCCTTCTTAGAAGTAGACATGGCAGGGATTGATAATCGAGCTAGAGGTATAAACATTATTCAAGAAATTTTAGGTGAAAACGAAGCCGATTTAATTTTAACCTGTGAAGGACCGATTGATGTGTATGGTTATGGTGAAACAATTCCGCAACAGTTTGGGCAAGTTGGTCAAGAATTAACGAAGCATCATGGGAAATATCTTCTACGTTCAGCAAACATGTGCAACACAACAGCTATTACGGTTCCAACTGAAAACCTTGCAACTGGATTAGTCATTGTTGCTAAAGAGGGGGTTGGAAACTGCAAAAATGCATTTAATTTAGCCAAGAAGTTAGAAAAGGGAATCAATCTTCCAGATGTTTGGAAACGTTACTTTCTTGATAATGAACAAGAATTTAATGGTTTTCAGTTATAAAAAGGTAGATTGATTGGAAAGGAGTAAAGAATGAGTAGAATATGGGAAAGTTTATTTTCGAAAAATGGTTTGGCAGCAAAAGGCATTGCTAAAGAGCTCATTGATGTCAATGAGGGAGACAGAATTCCTAGAGTAGAAGATTTTGTTCAGAAATTATCTTTTGGACGGGGAACTATTCAAGGTGGATTAAATGTATTGGAGAGATTGCATGCAATTACGTTGGAATCTAGAGGGCATTTAGGAACCTTTTTAATGAATAAAGATATTCACATATTAAAAGAAATTGCAGGAATAGGTTCTTTAATGGGCGCAATGCCATTACCTTATTCCACACGTTATGAAGGCTTAGCAACAGGATTAATTGAGGTATCAGATGTGATGCATAAACGTTTGGATTTGGCATACATGAGAGGATCTAAGCAGCGTTTGGAAGGGTTAAAGTCACGTAGATATGACTTCGTTGTCATGTCTAAGTTAGCTGCTGAAGAAGAAATGAAGCATAATGATAACCTACAAGTAGCTATTAATTTTGGCCCCAAAACATACGTAACGGCACATGAAATTTTTTTAGCAGACCCTTCCAACAATCAAATCAAAGATGGCATGCGGGTTGGAATAGACTTTTCATCTATTGATCAATCCAAGATTACTCTATTGGAATGTGACAAGATTAATGTGGAATTAGTACCAATCAATTACATGCAACTATTTGAGAATCTGCAAAATGGGAGTTTGGATGCGGCAGTATGGAATGCAGATGAAAGGAGAACAAACAAAACGTTCAAAAAAGTAGGCTTTCGAACAAAAGAAGCAAATATGCTTTCGGAAAAAGCTTCCACATCCGTTATTTTAATTGAAAAAGATCGAACTGACGTACATGATTTTCTCTTAGGATTGGAAACAAGAAAAATTATTGAAATACAAGAGCTAGTAGTTAATAAGAAAAAACTACCACATTACTAAATTTATTAAGGTAAGGGGATAGCGTGATATGAACGTACAAGATCTCAAAGACAGATTAAACTTGTTGTTGGAAAAATGCTTAATAAAACAAAAGGAATATGATATTGCTACTATTGCATTTGAAAGGTTATTAAAAGTGCTTAACAAGCATGATATCGAACAAGCAGAGATGCTTTTTACTCATTTACCGATGGCTTTAAATCGTATTGAAAAAGGAGAAGAAGTAGAAAAACCTGCAGTTGAGTTAATGGAAGAGGTGAAAAATTCCATTTATTTCCCGATGGCAAAGGAGCACGTTTTCTTTATTGAAAACAGATGGGGGGCGCCTTTGCCAGAAGGAGAGAAGGAGTTTTTATATATGCATTACACAAATGTAATCAATTTAAATTCACAAGGAGGACAATAAAATGAAAATTGTTATCGGTGGTCAAGTAGAAAAAAAGACAATAGAGTCACTAATAAAGGAAATGGATTCATCCATTGAAACGGTAATTAAATCAGATTTAGATGCTGCAATGGCTATAAAGTCAAACCAAGCAGATTATTATGTGGGTGCTTGTCATACTGGTGGTGGCGGTGCATTGGCTATGGCTATCGCCTTACTTGGAAGAGATCAATGTGAAACAGTTTCCATGCCTGGTAGGAAGCCAAATAATGATAATATTATCGAAGCGGTTAACAGCGGTAGAAAAGCATTTGGTTTTACTGCAGATCATGTCGATGCTGCGGTACCAATGATTATTAATGCATTAAGAAATAAATAGTAAAGGAGGTGCTTTGTAAGCTATGGAGACTTTATTTATTGTGTTAATTGGAGCGATGGCGGCCATTTTAGCAAACCAAAATATTGCAGTGTTTAACGATGGTTTAAGACCAGTCGTCGGAGAACATATTGAAGGAAGGCTAAAGCGTAGAGAATTAGGAGTAACGGCTTTTGCAATGAGCTTTGGATTAGTCATTGGGTTTGGTATCCCTTTTACATTATCAGCTAGTATTATTTTGATTCATAGCATTTTACTAGGTACAGATATTATCGGTTTAATCACACCAAAGAATAAATGGGGAACCCCTCTAGCAGCTGCCGTTGGAGGATTATACGGATGGGCATTATTAGCAGGTTTAGAAAGCTTTGTGAAGCTCTTTGATTATTTACCTGTTAATTTTTTAGAACCATTAGGAGAAGTGGGAACTCCTGTTGTAGTAACGTTCATGGCTTTTCCAGCTTTAGCAGTTGCTATGCAATTTAGTATTAAAAAAGGTATTCTAACATTTGTTTTAGCAGCTTTGGTACGGCAGCTTACCGTATTTGTTAATGAAAGCGGATTCCTTTCCATTGGTGAAAATGTTATTCAATTAAATCAAGAAGGTATGGCACTCATTGTTGGAATGATCTTTCTATTTTTCTATGCAATGAAAGAAAAAGGGGATGAAGGATCTTCTGTTGATTTGGCTGCCATGTTTAGTGAAAAGGTTAAATCTATTAAAAATAATGTCATATATTTTGTCATTATAGGGGCTCTCATTGCAGGAGCGACAAATTTATTAATCATGGCTGGTGATCCAATTTCTCTCAATCTAATTGCAGAAGGAAAAATTACAGATGCTGGGATTGCAGCTGCAGCTAGAGCAATTGGATTTATTCCACTAGTAGCTAGTACTGCGATTGCGACAGGTGTTTATAGTCCGGTTGGGTTTACATTAATTTTTGTTGTCGGCTTATTTTCTCCAAATGTTTGGGTTGCTGTAATTGTTGGTGGAATAATCAGTTTTCTAGAAGTTATGTTACTAAGTTCAATTGCAAGATTTTTAGACAAATATCCTGGTGTGAGAAACTCTGGTGAAAATATTCGTAGTGCTATGACAAAACTATTAGAAGTCGCTTTATTAATTGGCGGTGCGAATGCATCTAATATGATTGCACCTGGGTTCGGCTTCTTCTTTATTGCTGGTTTTTATCTATTAAATGAAGTAGCTGGTCGTCCGATTGTCCGTATGGCAGTAGGTCCTGTTGGCGCAATTGCAGTCGGTATTATCGCTAACATCCTAGTCGCTTTAGGCCTAATGAGTATTCCGCAATAAAATGAATGAAACCACAGGAGTGATGATATGATACAAACTGTAAGAGGTAGGATTACTACAGATGACTTTGGGGTATGCGCAGCGCATGAACATTTATCCATTGATCTATCAAAAGTGAAAAATGATCCAGACACTATATTAGATGATGAAGAAGGTATGATTTCTGAGTTGAATCATTTTTATCGTGCGGGTGGTAGATCGCTAATAGAATTAACAAATGATGGAATGGGTAGAAATGTTTCACGTTTAAAAACGTTAAGTGAGAAATCAAATGTTCACATTGTAACTTGTACAGGATTTTATAAAAATCCCTTTATTCCTGATTTTGCTAACAGCTGGGACCGTCATCAGTTTGCAGCACATTTTATTCGTGAAATAGAAGAGGGAATAGGAGATAGCGGAATATTTCCGGGGATAATAGGTGAAGTTGGAACAAGCTTAAATGAGATGAAGCCAGTAGAAAAAGAACTAATTATCGGTGCTGGAAAAGCAGCTTTAGAAACGGGATTAACGGTTAGTACACATACGACGTTAGGAACAATGGGTCGTGAGCAAGTAGAAATGCTTTTTAACGTTGGCTTGGATAAAGATCAAATTATTATTGGTCACCAAGACCTCAATCCGAATAAAAATGAAGTGCTAGAGGTGCTTCGTTCTGGAGTTTATATTGGATTTGATACAATTGGAAAAAATAACTATAGGCCAGATGAAGAACGTTTATCGTATTTGATCGATTTTATTGAACGAGGTTTTCAAAAACAAATTTTACTTTCCGCTGATTTAACTAGGAAATCTCATTGGAAAAAGCATGGTGGTCTTGGATATGATTTAGTACTTAATAAGTTTGTACCAATTCTACGGGAGCAGGGCGTCTCTAATCATGTTATAGATGATTTGTTGATTCATAATCCTGCGAACGCCTTATCGATAAAGGAGCGTTTATAGTGGCTTATGATAAATCAAAATTAAAGTATGCCGATTCTGTTATTCCAACTTTAACCGTTAAAGAAGCGCAACAATTACAGTTTAAATTAGTTGATTGTATGAGTGAGCATTTTTCTGGCGATCAGTTTTTATCAATGGGAGATTTAGGAGTTGCTCCACAATATAAAAAACCAGAACAGACAAAAAGGGTTGAACGAACACTTGCTACATTTTTTGGCGCAGAGAATGCTTCGCTAGTGCGAGGGGCTGGTACTGGAGCAATTCGTACTATATTAAGTACATTGATGTCAACAGGAGATCAAATGTTTATTCACGATGCCCCAATATATACAACGACTCAGGATACCATTCAAATGCTGGGAATTAAAACAAAGAAAGTAAATTATAATGACGTGGAAGCTGTTAAAAGAGCAGTAACAGCAGAGGATACTTGTAAAGTATTTTATGTTCAACATGCACGCCAAACACCTACTGATATCTATGATTTAAAGACAGTTATTCAAATTGTTAAACAGGCACGACCAGATATCGCCATTGTTGTTGATGACAATTATTGTGCTATGAAGGCGTATGGGATTGGTGTTGAGTTTGGGGCGGATTATTCCACTTTTTCAGGATTTAAAGTACTTGGACCAGAAGGAATTGGGATAATTGTTGGTAAGAATGAAGCAATCAACTTGCTTCAAGAAAGAAATTATTCAGGCGGTGGCCAGATTCAAGGATATGAAGCAATGGAACTGTTGCGCATGATGACCTTTGCGCCTGTAGCTCTTGCTACGCAAAATGAACAGGTGGAAGATGTTTGTAAGCACTTAAATGAAGGTATAATTGAAGGAATCGATCATGCATATATGGTAAATGCACAATCAAAAGTGATTATTGTAGAACTGCGACAGCCGATTGCTCAAGAAGTTATTAAAGTGAGCAATCAATTGGGGGCAGCAACACACCCGGTGGGGGCAGAGTCTAAGTATGAAATTATACCAATGATCTATCGTGTTTCAGGCAGTTTTATTGCCGCTGAGCCAAAGTTAAAAGAGTATGGCTTACGAATTAACCCAATGAAATCTGGATCTTCAACTGTTTTAAGAATTTTAGATAAAGCAATAAAATCAGTACAATAAATACAGTTTTCAACAGAAAGCAGGAGGATGCCCATGTTTTTGGACGTAACCAAACGTAGAAATCCACAACTAATAAAGACTGGTGTTACTTTTCATCAATCTGGGGAAATCCCGCCGAACACATATATAATAGATGTGGACATACTAAAAGAGAATACAAGAATGATGGCAAAAACAGCTAATGATCATCATTTTAACCTTTATTTTATGACAAAACAACTTGGACGAATTCCCGAGTTGGCGAAAATTTTTACAGACAATGGTATTGAAAAAGCTGTTGCCGTAGATTTTGATGAAGGTAAAGTTTTGGCTGAAAACGGAGTAGCTATTGGAAATATTGGTCATCTAGTCCAACCAGGGAAAATGCAGTGGAATGAAGTATTAAGCTGGGAGCCAGAGGTAGTTACGATATTTTCCTATGAAAGAGCCAAGCAATTATCAGAAAGTGCAGTGAAGCTTGGAATGAAGCAAAATATCTTACTCAAGGTCTATGGTTCAAATGATAAAATGTATAGTGCCCAGGAAGGCGGAATCCCCTTAGAGTACCTTTCTAAGACAGTTGCCGAAATTCAAAAATTATCAGGTGTAAATATTGTTGGCGTTACTACGTTTCCCAACTTGGAAATAAACCAAACAGAGACGAAAATGATTCCTACAACTAATATGCATACACTAATGCAGGCGAGAGACATTTTAGAGAATGAAGGAATTGAAATAAAGCAAGTCAATGGCCCAGGGGGAACTAGCTGTAAAACAATACCACAGCTAGCCCTACAAGGTGTTACACACGGCGAGCCGGGGCATGGGTTAACAGGTACAACCCCATTACATGCGTATTGTGATTTACCTGAAAAGCCAGCTATTATTTATGTTTCTGAGGTATCGCATAGGTTCAAAGAGCAATATCAAGTAATAGCGGGAGGGTATTATGGACGTTCTAATATGGAAGGCTGTTTTGTAGGACATGAGGAACAAAGTATATTGAAACGATACGTTCGTGCTTATAACAACAGCCCAGAATCTATCGACTACTATGGTTCTATAGATAAATCGGATAACTTTCAAATAGAAATTGGAGATACAGCTATTTTTGCCTTTCGCACCCAAATATTTGTAACACGAGCACATGTAGCACTGATAGAAGGAATACAAACTGGTAATCCGAGACTTATTCATTTAGAAAGGAAGTGGTGACATCATGCCTAAAATGATGTTACTTGTCATTGATAGTTTTGGTATAGGAGCGATGGATGATTGTGCTGCATATGTACCTTCTGATTGTAATGCGAACACTTATAAACATATTCGAGAGGCAAAACAATGCGAACTGGATATACCGAAGATGTACGAGATGGGCTTAGGAACACTTGTAGATGGTAGACCTGTGCCAGAAAATGCGTATGGCTACTCCAAATTGGCGCACCATGGAGCAGATACCTATCTAGGGCATCAAGAGATTGCTGGAAGCTGTCCGAAAAAGTCTTATAAAAGATTAATGAAAGATATTCATGCTCAACTAAAGCAAGCTCTGGAAGAAAAAGGATATAAGGTCACATATCCGATTGATTCTTGTCCTATTCTTCTAGTTGACAACGCCGTAGTTGTTGGGGATAACTTAGAGTCTGAGGTTGGTAACATTATTAATGTGACAGCAGATTTTAAAAAAATGCCGTTCAACAAAGTAAAAAAACTAGGAGAAGTCATTCGTGCCAATGTAGATACAACGAGAGTTATTGCATTCGGTGGTCCATACACTTCCATTGACCATATATTGTCTTGTGTGAAGGAAAAAAATAAAGGGCAGTGGGGTGTGGACACACCTAAGGCGAAAGTTTATGGAGAAGGGTACGATGTTTATCATATGGGGTATGGTGTAGAAATTAACAAACAATTCCCTATGATTGCTGCAAAACATGGGCTAAAAGTTTATCGATTAGGAAAAACGGCGGATGTCTTGCATGGTGAAGGCCCCGCTGAGCCTATTGTGAATACAACCCAATTATTAAAAAAAGTTGACGAAGCGTACCAAAAAGAAAAAAATGATGCTGCATTTTTGGTGAATGTGCAAGAAACGGATTTAGCAGGGCATGCCGAGAATGTAGATTGGTATTGTGAATTGTTAAATGAAACGGATCAGTGGTTACAAAAGTTCATTCCTAAACTGGCTGAAGATGATATTTTAATTATTATGGCTGACCATGGGAACGATCCAACCATCGGACATTCTAATCATACACGAGAGTATGTTCCAATTATGGTGGTAGGAAAAAAGGTGAAAAAAGTGAGTATTGGTATGAGGGAAACTATGTCTGATGTTGGTGCAACCTTCTGTGATTTTTTTCATTTACCTGCTACAGCAGAAGGTGTAAGCTTTCTTCATGAGATTATAGAAGAGTAATATTCGCCTGATTTTATTAATCATATTCTTAGAAAAGCTTGGCTTGTCACCAAGTCTTATGGCGCAAAAGCGTCGTCGTTTTTCTATAGTTTAAGATAGAACAAAGCGCTTAAAACGTAGGCTTATCCTGTGTATACTGTCTTGTGTGCACAGGATTTTTTTAATTTGTGGTATTGAATTGTAAATGAATAGGTAAAGCAGTTTTTATAAGAAGTATAGTATTGAATTTCAACATGATTTTAAGACTACTTAAATAGTAAACCTTTGTTTTTGTGATACTATCGGAGGCGAAATGAATGGTATAAAAATAGCAGGGTACACCCCCTGCTATTTAAAGAAAATCACGCTGTCATGTTGTCAAATGAAAGATTTAAGGGGCGAGTTTATTAGAAAATAGCTAAAAGCTAGTTTGTCTCCCGATGGTAATCACCGTTTTTTCCTCCGCTTTTCTCTTGTAAAAAAGTTGGTCCAATCGTCATTCCTTTGTCGATTGCCTTACACATGTCATATACCGTCAAAGCTGCTGTGGCAGCTGCAGTTAATGCTTCCATTTCTACTCCAGTAGACCCGACTGTTTTCACTTCAGCTTCAATCACTAACTGATACATATCGTACGCCTCTAGTTCCACCCAAGTAAAGGAAAGATCTACACTGCTAATGGGAATCGGGTGGCACATGGGAATAATGGATGATGTTTGCTTGGCGCCCATAATACCAGCTATTTGAGCAACACCTAGCACATCGCCCTTTTTGTTTTTTTGTTCAACAATATTTGCATAAACTAATTTATTCATGTTGACACTTGATCGGGCAATGGCTTTTCGCTCACTTTCATGTTTGTCGGATATATCAACCATTTTAGCCCTGCCATGTTCATTAAAATGGGAGAAATCTGCCATGCTGTCACCTGCTTTCTTTATTCAGAAGAGAGATTCTATAACTCTATTTTACCATTGGATAGCGGTTAAACAAAATAAGTTTTCCTTGCCTATGACGTTACGTCATAAGTTAAACTAAGGGAGAGAAAAACAAGGGGAGGAGATTGGGCATGACTGAAACATATTTTACAGTGAAACAGTTCGCAAATATGATTGGTATAACGGAGCGTACGTTACAATACTATGATCGAAAAGGAGTATTAAAGCCAACCAGTTACACGGATCACGGCCATCGTTTGTATACGCATGAGGATATATTTACCGCACAAAAAATCATTACATTCAAATATTTAGGGTTTTCGTTAAAAGAGATTAAAGCACACCTTTATGAGAGCGCTGCGAAAAACATGCAGGAAACGTTAAAAGAGCAAAAAAAATTACTTGAAGAAAAACGAGATCACCTTATTCATGTCATTCGCACTATTTCAAGAGTAGAGAAGATGGCAGACATGAGCGAAATAAATAAAGATTTGTTATTAGCAATTATTCATGCAACGCAGGCAGAAGAAGATGTGGAGCAATGGCTAGCGAATCATTTGTCTCCATCTTCCATGGAGAAAATTTTCATTCGCCATTTGTCCGAAGAAGAAAGATTTGATATAGAACGCAAGGTGATGGTATATGTACATCATTTATGAATGCGTTAGAAATAGAAGGCGATGCTCTATATCACTTTACTCTTCTACCAAAAGAAGTAGAGTCGTTTATCAGTCAAGTTATTGATGTCTATATGGAACAGATGGAGTTCGAGGAGGAATGTTAAAGCAGATAGGCTTGATGTATATGCGTTTGTGGTATTATGGCGCAGTCGTTTGGTTGAAAAAGCATCCAGCACCTGCTAGGGATGAAAATGTGTATACGTATCATCAAACGTCACAAATGATGGTAATTACAATAGTTTTTAGTATGCTAACGATTTTAGAAGGAGGTTTGTTGCATTTCCTCCTGCATTTTTGGAATGAAATCATTGCTCGGATTACCACCATCATACATGTACATGCGCTCGTTTATTTCATGGCACTGTTTCAATCAGCGAAACGTAAGCCCCATGTAATAGAGGGGAATAAGGTTAACATACAATTTGGCTTTCAAAGTAATCTAGAATTAGATATTCGTAATATAAGCGAGATTGTAGCTGCGCAACCTATTTCTTTTGAAACGAAAATACCAAAGCATACTTATGTTTCGCTCATGCAGTGGGATGATCCACATTATGCGTTCATACTTAAACAACCTGTGCCATTGAAAAAGATCTTTGGCAAAACAAGATCTATCACATCTGTTGTGTTAAGAGCTGATGATATGGAAGGGATGATTGCTAGAATAAAAGATTTCCCATATAATATAGACGAGCAGTTGCTCAAGGAAGATGAAAAGGTGAAAAAACATGAACATAAGGAAGTATCATCCAGATGAACTGGATCAATTAGTGGATATTTGGTATCAAGGCTCCCTATATGCGCACAACTTTATCGAGCAAGCGTACTGGGAGTCACAACGAAAAGCGATGAAGGAAACGTATTTGCCAATGGCGGAAACGCATGTTATTTTGGCGGACAGCGAGATAGTAGGTTTTATTGCAATGGTTGACAATTATTTAGCAGCTGTATTTGTGAAAGTTGCTTGTCAAGGAAAAGGCTACGGTAAAGAACTATTGCAATTTGTTAAAGCAAACCGCAATCACATACAATTAAAAGTCTATCAGAAAAACAAGCAGGCGGTCGGTTTTTACCTCAAACAGGCTTTTGCAATTTGTGAAGAATTGGTAGATGAACCTACAGGGGAAAAGGAATATTTGCTGGAATGGAAAAAATAATTGCTTGCATTTCTTTGTTCGGAAGGAAGCGATTTAAAGCGTGAAGAAGTTAACAACTTTAAAGGAATTTTTTCTTCGTTGACTATTTTTCAGAATGTGTAACATAAATGAATATGGATGTGAAGCGTTTCAGCGTCAGTTTCATCTATAAGTGGAAGGAAAGAAAGGGTACCATGAGGTATCCTTTTTTTACACTATAGGAAAATATAAAGTCTATAGGTTTATAGTATAAGAAAAACTACGCCATTCGCCATAAGACTTGGCGACAAGCCAAGTTTTTCTAAAATGAAATAATAAATTCCCCTAAAAATGGTGAAATGCTTGAAAGTGACGTTACGTCATTTTGTATAATTACTATAACGTAGGAAAAGTGTGGGGGAGAGTTTGCAGTGATTTCTATAAAAGAAATAACCAAACAGACGGGAATAACGGTACGAACGATGCGATACTATGACCAAATCAATTTACTTTCACCAGCCGACAAGACGGAAGGCGGGCATAGACTGTATGGAGAGAAAGAGCTAATAAAATTACAAGAAATTCAGTTTTTGAAAACGTTAGGATTTAGTCTGCAAGCTATTAAGGATATGCTGGAGAATGAAAACCATGATTGGTTTAGTGGTTTGCAAAATCAATTGAATTATATTTTAAAAGAAAAAGAAAAGCTAGGGGAAATGGAAAGCATCCTACGTGGGTTGTTACATGAAATGGTACTGGAAGATCAAATTGACTTGCTTCAATTACAAAAACTCATTCAAATTTACCAGAAAGATTTTCATAAAAGGGAAGCGTATTTAAAACAAATGTTTGATCAAGAAGAAAGAAAGCTGTTGGATATGCTCCCAAATATTAATCACGGTGATCCAGATACAATGGAATGGATCGCGCTAATGGCCCAATTAAAACAGCATATGCTAAAAGGAGTCTCTGCACCAGAAGTGCAACGAATTATTAGACGGATGGATGAAAAAACGGTGGAGGTTTACGGTGATTGTCCAGAATTTATAGATAAGTTATGGGAAATAAGAAAATCACCTGAAAAATCACAGGAAGCTGGTTTTTATCCATTGGATCAAGAACTATTAGAGTTTGTAGAAAAAGCGTTTGTTATTTATCAAAACAATAGAAAGGAAGCTTGATTACATCATGTCATAAGGGGTTGATCATCTGAGTTTTTTCGTAACGTACAGCTGGGAAATATTTATCGTCGCCGAAGTGTTATCCCTCCTTTCATTACTACTATTCGGCCTGTTCCGATACTTTTTCAATAAGACGAAAACGAGCGCATTATTTATCTGCTTGTTTTTCATACTATTAGTTGCAGAAGCCTTATTGGGTATGTATGTATATCAGCATACGGGAGAGATTTCAAATTTTCTTATCATAATTATGATTTTTGTTATTTATGCTTGTACATTTGGCATCTTTGATTTTTTAAGGTTAGACCGTTGGATGCGAAATAAAATTGGAAATTGGCGTGGCGTAGAATTGCTAACGGATAAAGATTATACCATTATGGACAGAAATAAAAATCCTAAATACATTGCCAAGAAGTATCGTATTTCTTCTATGATTCATATTGTATTGTTTATCCTAGGGCAAACCATTTTCTGGTCATTAGGAACAGATAGTTGGGAGGAAATGAAAGCATATCTGACTGATTTATCATGGGTAGAGCAAGGAGATTTTACACAGTCACCGTACCCGAATAAGACGCTTTTTTCTATTGGAATGCTATGGGGGATTGTATTTGTAGTCGATCTCATTTATTCGTGGTCTTACACGCTTTTTCCAAGTAAAAGGTGAGTTTTTCTTTCTGTTGAAGCGATCATAAGCGGGTAAAGGAATCTGTCTTCTAGGAGTGGGCTTTAACTTATATAGAAAAGTGGTGGAGATCTAAGCTACTAAAGATACGTGGTCATGAACAGATGTTGCGGTCTTTTTAAATAAAAGATTTGTGGGAAGCGGGAAGCATTATTCAACATTTAAACATAGGCAACCTAATAAGAAAAACAGTATAAAAAAGGTCTAAGTTTTATAATAATATGCGACTTAGACCTTGAAAGAATAAAAATATCTTTTAAGAACATGCTGTCGTGGAATAAAGCCTTCCCACTCCGTTTGCGCAAATTCTGTTCGTAAAGTTAAATTCCATGGAATAGTATCAAGCTCATACGATTTTAATGATAATGCCCTTCCATCTCCATGGCCTCTTCCTGTGTTCGATGTACCGTTCCAAATGGGTGGTTTGGCGGTCCGTAAATGGAATAAAGCTTCAATGGTTTATCGCCTGTATTTGTTATATTATGCCATGTGCCAGCAGGAACCATAATGGCATAGTCGTCATAGACGTTACGCTGAAAAGTTAGATTATCTTTGGTATTACCCATTTGTGTTATTCCTTCACCTTCTTCAATGCGTAAAAACTGGTCTACGTTTGGGTGAACCTCTAATCCAACATCCCCACCTACAGGAATACTCATGACGGTAACTTGTAAATGATCTCCCGTCCAAATGGCTGTACGAAATGTTTCATTTTCCTCTGTAGCTTCCTCAATATTTACCACATATGGCTTTCCGCCGTAGTCTTTCAAGTGTGAACGATCGTCTGTTTGGTAAAAGGGATTTTGATAACTGGGATAGGCATAAGCATAATTTTGATAAGCTAGAGGTGTGCCATCCATATTTGCATGCATAGGTGCATACCTACTATAGTAATTTGGATTGTTCGTATAGTAAGGATAAGGGTATACATACGGATAATAATACATGTTGTTCCATCCTTTCTATTCATAATTACCATATCCTATGCAGAAGGGTGGGCGAATGTACATATTTGACACTATAGGAAAGTAAAAATTTTTTAAGCTTTATGGTATAAACGAAACGACGACGGTTTATCGCCAAAAGGACTGGCGATAGCTAAATTTTTCTAAAAGGATAAGAAAGTATGATATTGTTGCTGGGATACCGATTTAACGGAATAGCCACGTCCGGCTCCAGCGTCCAGGGACTAGGCGACTTCATGAAATCGTGATAAGTCACCATTCACAAGTTTTGTATCAATGCAGCGGAGGCGATCTGTGAAGCACGCAAATCATGCGCTGTTGGAATCTCTTGCTGCATAAAAAAGTCGCTATACTACCCCCTTATAGGTAGTATAACGACTTTGTCACAAAGGTATATTCAATTACGGATCAAGTAGTCAAATGCGCCTAAAGCAGCAGTTGCGCCTGACCCCATAGAAATGATAATTTGGTTATAAGCACTGTCGGTACAATCTCCTGCGGCAAACAAGCCGGGAACGTTTGTTTGTCCTTGTTTGTCTACAAGGATTTCACCCATGCGGTTGCGTTCTACAGTGCCTTCAAGCCATTCTGTATTTGGAACGAGTCCAATTTGTACGAATACACCTTGAAGTTCAATATGTTTTTCTTCTTTTGTTTCACGATCGATATAGGTAATCCCATTTACACTGTCAGTACCAGTGATTTCTTTTGTTTGGGCATTTTTAATGACTGTTACGTTTGGTAAGCTGTACAAGCGTTTTTGTAGCACTTCGTCAGCTTTTAGTTCTGGCGCGAATTCAAGTACCGTGACATGCTTCACAATTCCAGCGAGGTCGATAGCTGCTTCAATTCCAGAATTACCTCCGCCGATAACAGCGACATCTTTTCCTTCGAATAATGGACCGTCACAGTGTGGACAATATGCTACACCGTTGTTTTTAAATTCTTGTTCGCCAGGAACGCCGATGTTTCGCCAACGAGCGCCTGTAGAAATGATGACACTTTTACTTTTTAGTACAGCGCCATTTTCCAGTTCAAGCTCAAACATATCTTTCTTTTCGAGGTTTTTGGCGCGTTGAGAGTTCATGACATCAATGTTGTAATCATTGACATGTTCTTCTAGGTTAGCAACTAGCTTGGGCCCTTCTGTGCGCTTGACGCTAATAAAGTTTTCGATACTAAGTGTATCTTGAACTTGACCGCCAAAGCGTTCAGCAACGATACCAGTGCGGATTCCTTTACGAGCAGCATATATAGCTGAGCTAGCACCTGCTGGACCACCGCCGACGACAAGAACGTCAAAGGGCTCTTTTTCAGAAAGCTCAGAGGCATCTACACCATGTCCGATTTTTTCTAGTAACTCTTCAAGGGTGATTCGCCCACCATTAAAGAATTCTCCATTTAAATAGACAGCCGGAACTGCCATAATGTTCTTGCTTTCTACTTCGTCTTTAAACGCTGCACCGTCAATCATCGTATGCGAAATATTTGGGTTGAGTACGCTCATCATATTTAACGCTTGAACCACGTCAGGACAGTTGTTACAGCTTAGACTAACATATGTTTCAAAGTGATATTCTTCTGTAATGCTTTTAATTTGGTCAATCATTTTTTGATCTAATTTTGGCGGTCTGCCACTCACCTGTAAGAGAGCTAAGACGAGTGAATTAAATTCATGCCCAAGTGGAAGACCAGCAAACGCAATGCCTGAATCCTCCCCGACACGATTAATACTAAAGCTTGGTGTTTTCGCTAGCTTTGTATGTTCAACTGTTATTTTATTGGACATATTAGCTAGCTCATCCGTAAGAGCTAGCATGTCCTTTGATATTTTATCGTCTCCAGTGCTTACTTTAAGCACTAGGTCGTTTTCTAATAGTTCAAGATATTGTTGTAATTGTGACTTGATCTCTGGGTCTAGTACCATTTATAGCACTCCTTAGATTTTACCTACTAGGTCAAGGCTTGGTTTAAGTGTTTCTTCGCCTTCTTTCCATTTTGCAGGACATACTTCACCTGGATTGTTACGTACATATTGTGCAGCTTTGATTTTATCAGCTAATGAGCTAGCATCACGGCCGATACCATCCGCATTGATTTCTACAGTTTGGATAACGCCATCTGGATCAATGATGAATGTTCCACGATCAGCAAGACCAGATTCTTCATTTAACACATCAAACATACGAGTAAGTGTTTGTGCAGGATCGCCAATCATTCCGTATTCAATTTTATTAATTTTATCAGACGCATCGTGCCAACCTTTGTGTACGAAGTGTGTGTCTGTAGAGCAAGAATACACTTCAGCACCTAATTTTTTCAAATTTTCATATTCGTTTTGTAAATCTTCTAGTTCTGTTGGGCATACGAATGAGAAGTCTGCTGGGTAAAAGCAAAGCACTGTCCATTGCCCTTTGAAATTTTCCTCTGTAACATCGATAAATTCACCTTGCTTAAAGGCTTTTGCAGAGAATGGTTGTACTTCGGTTCCTATTAAAGACATAATTATCTTCCTCCTAGAAGTATTTTGATGTATGAGCTAAAAAGCAAAAGCTTTAGCTATAATAATTCTAATTACACATCTATTATTAATTAGTAGTTGTTTTTTGTCAAGCATTTACCTTTTTTACTGAAAATGACTGTGTTTGCTAGGTAAGCTGTGGTTACATCCATACATAAATTAAGTAATAAATGTATGAAAAAGTAATTGAAAATGATACTCAATGATGATGGAAAATGTAGGATAGTTATAAAGAGATGTTATATTTTTAGCGCAAATGAAACGTTTATTTTAGAAATTTGTAAAGTCGCTGAAGTTCAAAATTATCCACGAGTCGCTACACCTTAAACCAATAAAAAAACAGTAGCGTTTTATAATTGCTACTGTTTTTTGGTTGGGCTTGCCGCACGACGTCGGCATACCCTGTTTTAGTGGCATGATTCCTAAATCTTTCGTTGATGCTTTCTACTCGCTGTGTTGCTAAAGGGGCGCCCCGAGCCTTTGTCCACGCTAAGGCACTTTTTTAAAAGTAGAAGGGGGTGGATGCTCATCTTCATAAAATAGATGTACAGTTGGGTCGATTTTCCCAATTCCTAAATACCTTGCCTTATAGTCGTGGAGCAAGGTAAAGAATTTTTTGCTTAAGATTAAAATCACCGTAACATTGATAAACGTAGGAATAGCAGAAGCTATATCGGCAAAATACCAGACCGTTTGACCTGTTAAACCATAGCTTACGGCATAGATGACTAAAGCCGTTCCTGGTATAGGGTAAAACCAATTGTAAAACGTCAACACACCTCTTTTAAAAGCGCGCTTTTGATTTCGTAATAGGTGGCGCAGTAGCACTTCATAATATACGAACCAACCTGTTAAGGTTGTTAATCCAAATAAGAAGATCGAAATGGTGATGACAACTCTTCCAGTGTCGCCTATTCCCATTTCAAATGCCGATAATGTTAATGCAGCACCTGACATGCCGGAAGACCATTTACCTGTAATAATGATGACAAAAGCAGTGAGGGAACAAACCACAATCGTATCAACAAATACTTCAAACGCGCCCCAAAGCCCTTGTTTAACGGGATGATTTACTTTAGCAGTTGAATGAACCATCGGGGAAGTCCCCCAACCAGCTTCATTACTATAGACGGATCTTGCCATCCCCATACTAATTGCTTGTGTTACTGCTGCGCCAGTAAACCCGCCTACAGCGGCTGTCCCACCAAACGCGCTTTGAAATATAATGGAAAACACGTCGCCAATTTGGGTGACATGGCTCAAAATAATATACAAACCAGACAGAATGTAAAATAACACCATAATGGGAACTAATTTTGCTGCAAACTTCCCAATATGCTTTAAACCACCATAGATGACGTAATATGTAATTACCATAAGTGTTAAGGAGACAGGGATCATGCCAATATCAAATGTAGAACTTACTGCTTCGGAGATCGTGTAGTTTTGCAGTGTAAAAAAGAAGGTGCCAAAAATACCGCAACCAAACAGAATGGCAGGGATCATCCAGTAGCGGAAATTCTTCTCTTCTCCAAGTCCTTTTTCCATATAATAGGTTGGACCGCCATACGGTTCGCCGTTTTCATCTGTGCTGCGATAATGAACAGACAAGGTTACTTCAACGGTTTTTATAATCATACCAAATAGGGCACAAATCCAAAGCCAAAATACAGCACCTGGCCCGCCAACGGCAATTGCAGTGGAGGCTCCGCCAATATTGGCAACACCAACAGAACCGCCAATAGCTGTACTAACAGCTTCAAAGGAGGAAATAATCCCTTTGGAGGACGTATCATCATTAGTGGCCTTCTTTTTAAAGATACTTAGCAATGTTTTTTTAAGAATATGTGGCAAATAAAGAAATTGAAAAAATTTACTCCGAACGGAAAAATACACGCCCGTAAAGAGAATAGCAATAAGAAGAGGCAGTCCCCAAAGAAACTCTGAAATAGATTGCAGAATAACTTGCATACGTTTGCTCCTTTTCATTTTTTGCTTAAGTAGAGATAAAAGTTAAAGTTGTTAATTTTTTAATAATAACAAAAATTACCTTGATATTCAAATTGGTTTAACACCCAAAAGTGTTTGATGTTCCAAAAACAACAATATGGTGCAGTAGCATCATCTTTTTACAAGAGAGGCTCAAATTTACTGGTGGCAGCGATCTTAAAATTGCTGCCAAAAAGATATAAAAAATTGTTATCATAATAGTGTTACTTTTTGTACAATAGTGTTAAGGAGGTTGATATGATGTTACATTCCAGAGAGGAAATATTGCATATAACCAAACAATTAGTACACATGGAAAGCGTGGTAAATACAGATGGGGAAAAAACGATAGCATCTTCATTGTATTCCATTATTTCCAATTATCCCTATTTCAGAGGGCATGCTGATCAAGTGCTTTTACAGCCGACAGCAAATGATCATATGGAAAGATATAATGTGCTTGCGTTCGTAAAAGGGACAAAAGGAAACAGTAATCGAACGGTCATTCTTATGGGACATATGGATACGGTTGACACATTTGATTTTCAACATTTACAGCATGTAGCTTGTTCTCCAGAGGAGTTGATGGAACATCTAAAAGGGGAGCAATTGCCTTCTACGGTAAAAGCAGACTTAGAATCAGGGGATTGGTTGTTTGGTCGTGGAGCTTTAGATATGAAAAGCGGTCTTGCTAGTCATTTATATTTGTTGAAATATTATGCCAACCATCCCGAGGAACTGAAGGGGAATTTGCTATTTTTAGCAGCTTGCGATGAAGAAGATAGTTCACATGGTATTTTATCGGCGATACCGCTATTAAAATCATGGAAAAGGGAAAAAGGTTTTGAATATGTAGCTGCCATTAATTCTGACTTTGTTGCTCCAGCATTTGCAGGAGATGAAAATCGCTACATATATAAAGGTACAGTAGGGAAATTGCTTCCGACATTTCTTGTTCAAGGAGCAGAAACACATGTTGGCTCGTGCTTCGAAGGGTTTGATCCGAATTTTATAGCAGCTGAGTTAACAAATCAAATCAATTATAACCCACATCTTTGTGATGATGCACATGGAGAAGTGACGCATCCACCTGTTTCTTTAAAGCAAACCGATTTGAAGCCAGCTTATACAACACAAACTGCTTTGGCGGCTTACGTATACTATAATTTTTTTACCCATTCCTGGTCGCCGGCAGAAGTTCTGGAAACATTGAAAGGGGAGGCTTACATTGCTTTTGAGCGGGCTATTGAAAAATTGCAACAGCGCTATCAGCAATTTGGTCAGCTTCGAGGAAAATCGCCTGCACCGCTTGGATGGAAGCCAAGAGTACTAACTTATGAAGAAATGGAAAATAGGTTAAAAAAGGAGCATGGTGAGCCTTTTATACAGCATATCCAAGCGTTTAAAGATTTTCTTTTGCAACAAGAAAATCTGGATACCCGTTTATTTTCTGTTTATATCGTGGAAGAGGCTTGGAAATGGATGACAGATAAAACACCAGCAATTATTTTATTTTATGCTTCTCTTTACTCACCAAGAGTGGACTTATCGGAGGACAATGAAAAAGAAGCGACACTCATCAAAGCTTTGGAGAAGGCGGTCACCGAATTACAACCAAACTATTCGCATCCTTTAGTAACAAGAAATTTTTTTCCACATATTTCAGATATGAGCTTTGTGGCGATTAGAGATTCACAAGCAGATATTCAAGCTGTTACCCAGAACAGCCCAAGTTGGGGTAGCAAACATTTTGTCCCTTATGAGGATATACGGGAATTAAATATACCTGTAATCAACATCGGCCCGTACGGTATGGATGCGCATAAGCGTTTGGAACGAGTAGAGATGACATATTCTTTTGAAATCGTGCCAAACTTAACAAAGCGTGTGATTGAATTATTGGGAATGTGACGTAGAAAAACTACCTGCTGAGAAGCAGGTAGTGGGAGTTAGTTTGTATTTGTTTCATATTTTTAAAAATTTTTTTAAAATGCTACTTACATCGCTTTGCGAATGATTGCTTGAACTTCTTCTAATTTTGGCTTTCTAGGGTTGGTTGCAGCCGTAGCGTCCTTCATAGCGTTTTCTGCTAGGGTAGGGATGTCTTCTTCTTTTGCACCAAGTTCTTTAAAGCCAGATGGAATATTTAAGTCTCTCGATAAACGCTCAATGGCAGCAATTGCTTTTTCAGCTGCTTCACGTTTGCTTAATCCGTCTACATTTTCACCTAAATAGGCTGCCATTTTAGCAAAACGATCTTCGCGACCTACAAGGTTGTAATGGCACACATGTGGTAAAAGGATGGCGTTACATACACCGTGTGGCAAGTTATAGAACCCGCCCATTTGGTGAGCAATTGCATGCACATACCCTAACGAAGCGTTGTTAAATGCCATGCCGGCTAAGAATTGTGCGTAAACCATTTTTTCACGTGCTTCGATATCTTGTCCATTGGCAAATGCTCGTGGTAAATATTCAGGAATAAGTTCAAATACTTTTTCAGCAGCTGAATCTGTCATTGGAGTTGCCGCTGTTGATACGTAAGCTTCTACAGCATGAGTTAAAGCGTCTAATCCTGTAGCAGCAGTTAGTGCTGGTGGTAGACCAACCATTAAATCTGGATCGTTAATGGATACTAAAGGCGTTACATGCTTATCAATAATAGCCATTTTTACATGACGCTTTACATCAGTTATTATTGTAAACTTCGTCATTTCACTTGCTGTTCCAGCTGTTGTGTTAATGGCGATTAATGGAACTAATGGGTTCTCTGATTTATCTACACCCTCATAATCGTGGATCGTTCCACCGTTAGATACAACAAGTCCAATACCTTTAGCGGCGTCATGTGAAGATCCTCCTCCTAATGATACAAGAGAGTCACAATTGGCAGCTTTATATGCTTCTACACCATCTGCTACGTTTTTGTCTGTAGGGTTTGGCTCAGCTTTTGGATAAACTTCTACTTCTAGCCCAGCTTCTTTAATGATGTTCGCAATTTTGTCTGCGATACCTAATTTAAATAGTCCCTCATCTGTTACTAATAAGGCTTTCTTCGCATTTACATCTTTTAAACGGGAACCAGTTTCTTGAATACTTCCTGAACCAAATAAGTTAATGGAAGGCATTGAAAATTGACTTTGCGCTGTCATGTTCTTCATCTCCTTATTGAAACTATTTTTGTAATTAGCAGAAAAGTCCTATATATAATCTGCTATATATTTCCTCTTCTCCTTCAATATAGCATAATGGAAATAATATTCAACAAAAAAGATCAAAAAACGACAAATATCCACAAAATCATTACATATGTGAATATATGATGGTAAAAACACCCGTATACTCCTAATTGCTCGTAATTTCACAAGTGAATGTTATTTTTTCACAAATAATAAACTAAAATAAATTTATTTAAAGGGGGAAGGTCGCTTTAGGCTACGGTATTTTATTGTAGGAAAATTGTCTTGCATGGAGGAAATTAGCATTATATTAATAAGCAACATATAGATATATTATCCAATATGTTTTGAAGCCATCTTCAATAGATGAATATCAAGTTTAGAAAGCCATGAGACAATGCCCCACGGCTTAAAACTTTAACACCTTATGCTTCTGTAAAAAAGCCATTGTTAGTAGCGACATCTTTAAACCAATAACCGCTTTTCTTAATGGAACGTTTCGCGTTATTATTTAAATCAACGGAAACTAAGCCGTAGCGATTTTTATAGGCATTCATCCAAGACCAATTATCCATAAATGTCCATACGTGATACCCTTTAACGTTAGCTCCTTCTTCTAATGCCTTGTGGACCCATTTTAAATGATCTTTGTAAAAATCAATTCGATAATCATCTTGAATGATTCCAGAATCATCTTTAAATCGCTGCTCATTTTCTACGCCCATACCATTTTCAGAAATGAAGCACTCTACATTATTATAGTTATCTTTTAAGTTGATTAAAATATCATAAATTCCTTTTTCATATATTTCCCAACCACGATAGGGGTTCATTTTTCTGCCCGGCATGTCATAAGCGTCAAAAAAATGCTCAGGCATTATAGGGGCGTCTGGGTGAGCGGCATATTCTTTTGCTTTTACTCGACGGGGCTGATAATAGTTTACCCCTAAAAGGTCAATCGTATAATTTGAGAAAATTACTTGATCCTCCGTTTGAGTGACTGGTAACAGGTCATGTTTTTCCAGTAATTGGATAAGTTCTTTCGGGAATTCACCTTTTACAGAGACATCTAAAAAAGAGCGGTTAAAAAATAAATCTGCAATTTTCGCAGCTTTTACGTCAGCTGCGTGACTGCTTCTTGGATAAGATGGGGTTACATTTAAAATGATACCTATCTTTCCTTGTTGCCTTTCTTCTTTATAGGCTTGGATCGCTTTGGCACTAGCTAAAGCAGAATGATATCCTACTTGAACAGCTCGTTTGAAATCAACGACATTTGGATAGTGCATATCATATAGATAGCCAGCCTCTACGGGAACAATGGGTTCATTCTGTGTAAACCATTTGCTCACTTTAGGACCAAATAATTGGAAACAAGTACGAGCATATGCTTGAAAGGCTTCGACAACATCGCGGTTTTCCCAGCCACCTATCTGTTGCATAGCTAGCGGCATATCAAAATGATAGAGGTTTACAAAAGGCTCAATCCCTGCATTGATTAGCTCATCCAGTACGTGATGGTAAAAATTCACCGCTGCTGGATTCACCTCTCCTGTACCATTTGGCATAAGACGTGACCAGGAGATAGACATACGAAAGGAATTATGACCTAACTTTTTCATTAAGGCAATATCTGTTTGATAGGCTTCATAAAAACGGGACGCTTCACTGGGACCGACTTGTTGAAAAAAGCGATTCGGTTCTTGTTCATACCAATAATCCCAAATATTTTTTCCTTTACCGTCAATTGCTGCAGCACCTTCTGTTTGCGTAGCTGAAGCAGCGCTTCCCCACCAAAAGTCGTTAGGAAATGTGTATTGTGACATAGTTACCACCTTTTCTTATGATTTAGATTGAAGGAAATGATAGGTTGCCCCGATAAGATTTGCCTGTTGTAGAAAAGTACAAGTAGTTACTTTTCCGTGCGGGTTGCCTATTCCCATTGATTGTTGAACATCCTGTATGCTAGTAGAAAGGGAAGACATAAAATCTTGCCTTGCACTAATACCCCCACCGATTAAAATAAGTTCAGGATCATACATATGCTGTAAGTTGTATATGCCTGTTGCTAAAACAAAATAAAATTCCTCGATAGCTTGCTGACAAATCTCATCTCCATTGTTAGCCATGGAAAAAATTTGTTCTCCGGATAACGAGTTTGCTGAAATCCCTTTTTGTTCAGCGACTTTTCGTACGATGGCAGAAGTAGATCCCATCTGACTCCAATATTCGATTCGTTTGGTTTTTGGATCTGCAAACAAAATAGCGTAGCCGAACTCTCCACCATAAAGATGCGCACCACGATATAATGCACCGTTTGAAATGATAGCTCCACCAATACCTGTACCAATGACAATGACCAATGCATCTTGTAGTCCAACAGCGCCGCCTTTCCATAACTCCGCAAGTGCTGCACAGTTTGCGTCATTTTCCACTGCGACTGGCATGTCTGTTGCTTCATGCAGTACCTTCTTTAAAGCGATGTCGTGTAAATAAGGGATGGCACTCGTCCCTTGTACTTCACCATCAGCCGTAATCGTTCCTGGACAACTAATCGCTAGTCCTTTAATTTCTTTCTTTTGTTTTACTTGCTGCACTGTTTGTTGGATAAAATCCAATAAATCTTGTAAATGATCGGGAGTTGGGATTTTGTCTTCTAAAGAAATGTTTGCTTCTTCATCTATTACTGCGTATTTGATATACGTTCCGCCAAAGTCAAATGCAAGGTATTGTTTCATTGTATAGCCCCTTTTCTTTTACCTTGTAGCTCATTAGATCTTGTGTTTTTTATACAATCGTAAAGTAGAAAATGCTTAGCTGTTATAGCACTATAGGAAAGCATCAGATTTTTTGGTTTATAGTATAAGAAAAAGTTTCTTTTCAAAAACCCTTGTTGAAACACAGTAGTAGGCTTATCTAGTGGCGACGAACTTTAAGCCTTGAGCATTTATGTTTAGAATCGCTTATTCTTCATGTTATGACCTTGTCTATAAGCGTGTTCCGTATGAATCCATTTGCTTATATTTTCTCTGTACATGCTAATGTACTGCGAATAAATCATATCAATAATAATGAGCAGCGGGATCTGTACAGAGATTTGTCCAACTTCATTTGTGTTTTGTAAACTTGAAGTCAGTAAAGTAACATTTGCCAGTTCTTTTATTTCTTCTGAATGATTTGAAGTGATGATAACAATCGATGTCCCTTGTTGTTTAAGCTGTTGTAGGGAGTCAAGAACATATTGGTTTTCTGCTCGTAACGACAAATAAATAACTAAATTATCTTCATTTAAAAGGGAAGAGACCATCTCGATGGAATTATGATCTTGCACTACTTCAATAAATTTACCAATCCTAGTAAATCGAAATTTGAAATCAGCTCCAGCAATTGCGCTTAATCCTAATCCGTACACATGAATGATCTTATGATTGTAAATATAATCGCATACCGTTTTAATATCTTGTATATCTAGATTTTCATCAATCGTATTAATCAATTCTTTATAACGAAATTTAAGATTATGTGTCACATTGTTTTTATCAATAGTATGCTCTTCTAACGCATTTCGATAGGCATAGATAAATTCCTTATAGTTTTCAAAGCCTATTTTTTGACAAAACCTTGTAATAGAAGCAGTAGATACATTTATTTTTTTTGCAATTGCCGACTGTTTGAGAGGAGGATTTCCCTCTAAAAAATAAGCAGCAATTTGTTCATCTACTACTGTAAACTTCAATCTAGAACTTTCAATTAATAAAAATAGATCACTGTTAATCAACCGTACCACCCGCTTCATTTAGACCTTAATATCATGTGTTGATTCCATTATAATATATTCTTACGACCTAGCGTCTATAAAGTAATTCGTCTACACGCTTTTTTTAAGGGATAAGAAAGTATAAAAATTTGATGCTATGGGATAACCAAATAACCGAATGAGCCACGTCCGGCTCCATCGCCCAGCAACTAGGCGACTTCACGAATCGCCTTAAGCTAAGTCATCATCGGTTCGTTCTAAATAGGAAGGCCGACTAAAGACGGGCTTGCCGCCCAACGCCGGCATACTCCTGTTGCAGGAGCATAATTCCTAAAACTTCAGTTGATTCGCTCCACTCGCTACGTTGCTAAACGGGCGCCCCGAGCCTTTGTTAAGAAAAAATAAAGCGGTTGAGCACGTTCATTAGTTTGTATATTCAGAGGGGGAAGAAATAGCCCCCTCTCTGAATAGATGGTAAAAAGGTCCGCACAAGCTAGATAGTTCTATATGATTATTTAAATTCGATATATATTGTTTTAACTTCTTTTGGCTTAAAGCTTCCTAAATGAATGGTTTGGCTACTTCTTTGGTTGGATTTATCCAGTTTCTCTTCCATCGTTGTAAACTGCCAAAAGCGGACGTTTTCTTTGCAGGTTAGCTCGCCACCATCTTCCATAGCTTGGTTTGTCGGATTGAAAAAGCGTAAGATCATTCCTTTACTTTGACGTGCTTTTTTACATGAACTAAATACAACTTGTTTCACATTTGTCGCATCCACCAAAGAATAGGTTTCTGGTACTTGAAAAGGGAGTGGTTGCATCACAAAGTATTTTAGCGTATTCGTAAATTGGTTTAAGCTTTGCTGTTGATAGTAAGGAATCGACATGGCATATTTTTGGTAATCTGCAAATGCGCAAGCTTGATTACATGTACGCCCAATGCGAACAGAGACCTTAAATGTTAATGATTTAAGCAATTGGCTATCAGGTGTTTCGATATATTTGAACTGATTACCAGAAGCCACCCCTGGTCGCCGTTTCAAATCTGGTTTACCAAGATAGCCTACTGCACGAAATAGCGTGAGTGCTATATCTTTTTCTTTAGAACCGATAATTTCGTATTCTTTGATCCCTTTTGTAAAGGCGGTCACGCTTTTTTGTTGGTCATGCAATTGAACAAAGCTAAGCATCGGATAAATACCTGTTGGCTCTTCTTTCCAGCCCTTTTCCAGCCAATGTTTGAAGTTAGGGTCAGTTACAGGACGAGATATAGTCCCGAAAGGTGTATCAGCAATACTTTCCTCTGTATTTACTCCACCATTTATTAGTAAGCGCATGCGATGATCCATTGCTTGATTATTTATTTTCAAATGAATATCTACAGCCTGCTTATGCGCTTCTAACCCAATAGTGCAGGTGTAAGGAATCAATGCCGTAGCAGTTCCTTGTTCGCGTTCGTGCTGGTTTTTAGGGACAACAAAATTTCCGTTAAGCTTCAGTGTGCTTTTCCAAGTTCCTGGATTGCTAGAAACACTAGCTGTGTCAAATTTAAATTGTAATTTCCAGTCATTTTCTGGTTGCGAGTAGTCGTAGTTATCTCCGTCATCACCAGCATCTTCAACAAGTAAGAAATTAGGATATAAGGTGTTACTTTCTTTGTCGAGAACGTGAACACTGCCATTCTTAACTTGTACTTGATAATATTCATTTTCAATTGTATTTGGAGTGACCTCTTGCTTCTCGGAAGCAGGAACTGTTTCCATACGATCTTCTTCCAATACAATATCAAGCACTTCATAGCCAAGCGGTTGTAATTTTACAGGCAAGGCAATTTCGATTTCGTAATAATACGATGCAGGAGCAGGATCGATTGTTTTACGAATCGGTGCATTG
This sequence comes from Virgibacillus sp., assembly GCF_013393565.1. Lineage (NCBI taxonomy): Bacteria > Bacillati > Bacillota > Bacilli > Caryophanales > Bacillaceae > Virgibacillus > Virgibacillus sp. The sequence continues at coordinate 22,671 of NZ_JABXHF010000026.1, read as the reverse complement.
GAATGCTTCGTTATATTTCGGATGTCATAATCCAATTTTTGTTCTCCATGATATATAGAAAAGCTCGTCTCTGGTAATGATAAAGCAATGGTAATAACTTGCTCTCTTATTATTGGTAACGTGTTAAAGATAGTTACTTGATTATTTTTTACATTATTCCTTGATTCACTGATTTTTCGTGTTAAGTAATCGACGACAGAATAGGAAAGTTGGTCAGCTTCAATAAAGCGTTGTAAAATGGCTTGGTTTGTTTTATCGCTATTACAGCCACCAGCACTATCATGAGCGTGGTTACGTAATGTTAATTTCCAAATTTTATCTATAAGCGCTTGTTTATATGGAATTCCTAGCTGGTCTGCTAGGCTCATTAATGGCTCAATTTGAAAAATTAACCGACGTTCTATTTTATCGTTCAAATATTTGTGATCATAGCGAGATGAGTAAATAGAACGATGAATTTTAGAAACTTCCGCATTCAATAATTCTCCTTGGACAGTTGGTAAATCCTTCGCTTCTTTCTCGATGCCTGCAAAGAGGTGATCGTAGTTACTTTCGATGAAGTGATCATCTGTAAGCTGTTCGTTATAGTGAGCAATCCGTTCTTTTAAATTAAAATCGACATATCGTTGATCCCCACCCACCGGTAGAGCAATATGAGATGAAGTGGTATTCTGTTTTATTTGCTCTAATAAAGGCTTTGCATAGTCTACTTCAATGAGTTGTACACCGACAAAGTAACCATCTTTTATATTGTAGGTTAATAGATTAGATCCATCCTCTGACTGCCAGTAGAATTCTCTCGTGTTTAATTGGTCAGAGGACAATCCGCGCCAAAAGACAGCTTTATCAATCGCAAATTGTGAAAAAATCTTTGGCATATCAATGGATTGTCCGAACGCATCTGGGATATACCCTAATCGATCTGCTCCGCCTAATGCATCTCCAGATTCAATACCAAGCTGCAAATTGCGGACGAGCGATTCACCACGAATAATCATTTGATCGGATTGTGTGTACCAAGGACCAACTTTTAATTTTCCAGCTGCGATGAGTGATTGTAATATTTGTTGTTTATCTGGGTGTACCTCCAGGTAATCTTCCACTATACTCATTTGTCCGTCCAGCATATAGTAGTCGAGGACACCATCTTCTAACGCTTTGATTACCTCATCTATATGGTAACAAAGCTGGATAAATGATTCGCTACTTGTAAAATACCACTCATAGTCCCAATGTGTATGAGCGATCACATGAATTTTCGTTTTCATTTCAACAACACCCTAATCTGTTAGTCACTTTGAGCAAGTAATTTATTTTGAATAATCGCATGCAATTCCTCAGCTGTTGCAGCTTCCATAATCGATTTTGTAAATGCTTCATCAATTAATGCCCGAGAAATTGTACTGAGTAATGTGAGATGCTCTTGATTTTTCCCTTCAGGAATAGCAAGGGCGAACGTCATATGAACAGGTTGATGATCCATCGATTCCCACTCAATTGGGTTCGTAAATTTCACTAACATCAGTGCAGGTTTCTTCACTGTTTTATGCTTACAGTGAGGAATAGCAATGGAGCTCTTAAAACCTGTCGTAACCTCTTGCTCACGTTTTTTTAGCCCTTTATAATATGCTTTAGCCGATTTAACAATCTCTTTTTCTTTTGCAAAGTCAGCAATAAATTGTAAAGCTTCATCTTTTGTCGTTACGGAAGAATCAAAAGTAATATGTTGTATATCTAAGATCGATGTCACCATGATTTATTCCACCTTTTTCTTTGTAAATCCAATAATAACGGCTGTAACGAGTACCCCTGTCATGACACTGAAAATCCATGTAACAAAAGGAATAGGCTGTTCAATATATCCGACAAATGTACCAAGTGGAGAGCCGATACCGCCGTAAAATTTGGCGCCTAATCCCGCTGCAAGTCCTCCAGCAACTGCTGAACCAGCAACAAAGGCAGGGATCATTCGAATTGGGTCTTGTGCCGCAAAAGGTATAGCACCCTCTGTTACACCAACCATCCCCATACCAAATGCACTATGTGCAGATACTTTTTCGGTTGGTGAAAATTTCTTTTTAAAGAGTATAGAGGCAAGCCATATTCCAAGTGGAGCAACAGAAATCGCTGCTTGAGTTGCTGTCTGTGGTACAAAGTTAGCACCTTCAATGCCATATTTAGCAACGGTGTCCGTAAAGACTGCTGTACCAAAAACAAGTGCTGTTTTATTAATTGGTCCACCAAGGTCAAAGCCGACCATTGCGCCAATAATAATACCTACAATTACTGGTGCTGCCGCATAATTTTCATTTAAAGTCGTTAACCCTTCATATAAGAAGTCCATCATAGAGGCCATTGGATTTCCAATCACGTATAGGACAAAAATAGAAATAATTAATGTACTTACTAATGGTAGTAGCATGATTGGTACGATAGGCTGAATGATTTTTGGATACGGAATTTTTTTAAGCCCTTTGACAAGATACCCAGCTGCAAAGGCAACTAGAATAGCTGCTAAAAATCCTCCTCCAGCTTCAGCGCCAAGCATTTCTGCATCATTGGCAATATAGGTTCCAATCATGGCTGCTGCAATTGCTGGTTTTCCGGCGATAGAGTTCGCAACAAATCCAGCAAACAAAGGGATCATTAATAGGAAACCGACTTGCCCAACACTGAACAAGTTGGACATTAAATCGCCCATAAATGTAGAAGTATCAAAACCCCAGTTGACAATTCTTCCTGCATCATCTTTTTGGAATGCGTATACATTGGCAATAGCTAAAATAAGTCCGGAAGCAATAACCATTGGGATCATGTAGGAAATACCTGCCATAATATGCTGGAAGAAACCGCCTTCTTCTGTTTTGCCCATCTTTGCTACTCCCGCTTTTGTTCCCTTTTCACCGTAAATAGGAGCCTCATTTAAAGCCTTTTCAATTAAAGCCTCAGGATTTTTAATTGCTTCTGCTGCTCGTACTCTTAATACACGCTTACCTGCAAAACGTGTCATATCGATATTAATTTCTACAGCTAGTATTACTACGTCAGCTGCTTCAATTTCCTGAGCAGTTAGTTTGTTTTCGACACCGATGGAACCTTGTGTTTCCACTTTGATGTCGTAACCTTTAGCAACGCCAGCCTTTTCTAAAGATTCGGCGGCCATATACGTATGGGCTATTCCGGCTGAACAAGCTGTAACACCAACAATTTTCTTTTTAGACATAGTAGCTCACCTTTCTGTGGTTGTATTCATTAAATAAAGATGGGAAAGGAATACACTTAGTCATGCTCCCTTTCATTGTTTTTCATGTATCTAGATACAATAAGAAACATGTAGGATGAATCTTGGCTAATTAGCTATGGTTTCATTATATGTGTGTCTTTGTGTAATGTATATATCTACAAGTAATTCTGTATAAAGTATCTTTTTTATGCGTTTTCATGAAAATACTTTCAAAGTAAGTAGCTTTTATAGTTTTTAATATGGATAAGTATAAAGTTTTAGGGTTTATATTGAAGTGGATTCTTACATTGAATGATTTGAAAGAATCCCTCTTGGGGATAGCACTTCTTTTATTTTTTGCACCTTAGTTTTTATTGAATACCACTTGGAAGAAGCAAATTGGAAGTAATTTAATCTGGAATTATTCATAGGAATAATTTGCTAACTAACTAACGCTTATAAATTAAGGAATAAAATATTTTGGTTAAATCAGATAACTTCGAAATTTAAGCTGTGTATCAATCCTTTTCTGGAAGATACGACAACGAGTCAAAATTTTATAGTTAGAGTTAGCTAGCGGAGGAAAAACACGGATACTCCGGCGGGAAAGCACACCACGTAGGAAAAAAGTGAACTGCTTTTTTTGAGGAGGCTGAGCACTAGCCTGCGGAAAGCGTAGTGTTTTTACGTAGTGGGGCGGAATTAAAATTTGATAAAGAGTCATGATTTTTGTCTTATTTTGATTCATTCATACCGTTTATATTTTTTCTGCAATGATTTTAAAGGTATAAATCATTTAGGTAAAATTATTCTATCTTTTCAGAATATACTGTCTAAATCTATAGTGGTTTGTTATACTAAAGGAAATTATCATCGCTCACGAACCATTTGTGTTAATGACTCTAAGGTGGTATGTTCAAGTGTTGGCTTGGCGTTAATCCCAATTTTATTACAGTATATATCAATCAATTGTCTAGATATTAGCTTTTAGGTAATTAAGTAAAAGGAAATTGTCAATAATCAGTAAATAATTCACTACTGCAAACGAAAGAGGCTGATTCACTGGAATGCCAATTCCGATTCTTCAGTAATAAAGGAATTGACTCTATACTTCCATCTTTCTAAATAAACTCAAACTTCCTTTCCCTCACCGCCTGATTGGGAAAAACAGGAACTTCCCCCCTCTGTCCTACTTATGCTTCGATCCTGAATGTTAAATCGAAGCAGTACTTGTTGCAGCGGCTCCAGAACGCGCTTATAAATGCCTACGGAAATAAAGACAGTTGCCATCCCATATAAGAAGCCTCCAATTACATCGGTTGGAAAATGTACACCAAGATAAATTCTCGTCATTAAAATAAAACCAATTAATACGAGTACAGCCAACCCGACTGCCGTTTTTTTCCAGTATTTATTTGTAAGAAGAATGAGCACCAGTCCAAGAATTCCATAAAAAATGGTCGCCGACGTTGCATGGCCGCTTGGGAAGCTCTCTGTTGTTTTTTCAATCAATGGAAGAATGTTCGGTCGTGCTCGGCCCATTACCTTTTTAATCAGCTTTGTGCCAATTGCCGCAAAGCAAAGAACAGTTCCACCAAGCCAAAAGCCAGCCAAATACCATCTCTTAATAAAAAGAAAAATAACAAATGCTATTGTTAATGCGATACTCAGTCTTATGTTGCCAATCTCCGATAATATTGAGAGGAAGGCTGTTTTTGTATCGGTGACATTAGTTTGGATCACTTCAATTATTGCCAAATCAATATTTTCTATTGACGTGCTTTCTTGAAAGACTCCTAAACTAACAATCCCAAAAAGAATCATAAAAATAATACCAACGAAAATAAATAACCATGAAAAATCTTTTTTAACCTTCAATTTGTAATCCTACTTTCCGCTCCAGTTGTTGACATTTTGTCACCAACTATGTATATTACTATATAAATTCACTCTAAACAAGGCAGGTTATAAATACAATGAAGGATCATGAGACATTTCGCAACTTCTTAAATCGTTTAATAGATGAGAGATCTTTATCTTTAAGAAAGTTAGGTAAAATCTCAGGGATTGATCATGCTACCCTTTCAAAAATTATAAATGGAAAGCGGGAGGCAAACTTAATCCATTTACAAAAGCTTTCTGTAAGTCTTGATATCGAATTAACAACATTTATGCATGCTGCAGGTTATATAACTGAACCTAAACAGAAGGAAGACTCAGATATTCAAAATTCAGTGGATTTAATACAAAAATTAATAAAAACAACCAACAACTATGATGAGGATTTTACATTTGAGAAAGTGAAACAAGAAATTGCCAAATATCAGGATTACAGTCAGACAACGGATGGTAGAAATAAGATTTTGCAGGAATTTGAGAATAAAATTGAAAAAACAGACAGCAAGGGACCCTGCATATCACAATTACGAACCATGTTTTTTCGTTTTTCTGCTAAAAAAGGTACAGTCCGTGAGATTGCTTTAATGGGAGCAGCTCTAATTTATTTTATTATAACAACTGATTTATTACCAGATTACCTGCTTCCAATTGGCTTTTTGGATGATGCAGTTATTGTGCAGGCAGTTTTACAGTATATGGACAGCAAAAAGTTCTAATATGATGAAGGATGAGATTATGGAATCAAATACATATAAGATTGATTACTTCATTCTCTTTTTAGTCTTTTGTTTGTTTATTTACAGTCTGCTTGCAGTATTTAGTGGTTCTGGCCAATACGCTCAAGGGACTCCCTTTTATTTCGTTACGAGGCAATTTATATGTTACCTTATTGGAGTCGGATTAATGCTTCTTGTAACAAGGTTTGATTATAAATTATTGGAAAAATGGGCACTGCCTATATATATTACGGGAGTTGTACTTCTTCTACTTGTCCATTTTGGGGGAACAGAAAAAAATGGTTCCAAGCGTTGGATCGACCTTGTAGTAATCGAAATTCAACCCTCTGAGTTTATGAAAATATTCCTCATTATTTACCTGGCATTTATTTTAAGAAGAGCGGGGAAGTCTCCATTAACTTTCAAGAGTAGTATTCCTATTGTTTTAAAAGTCACTTTTTATTCTCTTATTCCATTTCTACTTATATTAGTTCAGCCAGACTTGGGTTCGGCCCTCGTTATTCTAGGGATAACGATTACTTTAATTTTTAATTCTAGTATCTCTTCAAAAATGCTCGTCTTTATCATTTCTGGTATTACAACGGCTCTAGGATGTTTAGCTTATTTATTTTATTTTCAGCACGAGTTATTCACAAAAGTTCTAAAGCCACATCAATTATCGCGAATATATGGTTGGCTTGATCCTGAACAATATGCTTCAGATTATGGTTATCAATTACAGCAAGCAACGATAGGAATAGGCTCAGGACAAATGTCCGGAAGAGGGTTTACTCAAGGAGTGCAAGTACAAAGTGGTAAAATTCCAGAAGCGCATACAGACTTTATTTTTGCGGTAATCGGTGAAGAGTTTGGTTTTATAGGAACAGTCTTATTATTATTAATTTACTTTTTGTTACTCTATCGAATTATCCAGTTTGCCTTACAAACTACTAATCTATTCGGTGTTTATATTTGTGTAGGAACTGTTGGCTTGATTAGCTTACAAGTCTTTCAAAATATTGGAATGACGATTGGTTTAATGCCGATTACTGGATTGGCGTTGCCGTTTATTAGCTATGGTGGCAGTGCACTTCTAACTAATTTCGTTGCTTTAGGACTAGTATTCAGTGTGCAAAAGCATTCTAAGCAATTTATGTTTAGCGACAATAAAGTTACTTAGAAAAGGCTCATAGTCCCCCTGTGCATATACATACTATTTTTGCTCAATATTTGCCTGATGCACAAGGCGGGAGAAGCGATTATTATTTCAAGTCTAGGCTCTTTTAGCTGACTAATTCTGATTTCGTGCTCTTTTTCAACCTGCACATGTTGTTACCTGAAAGGATGGTATTTCTATGGATATCTTGCTCCTGATACAAAAGAAATTAAAAAATGTTGATTTTCCATTATTGGTTATCATTCTTTTGCTTGCTGGCTTTGGTTTAATGATGATTTATAGCAGCAGTAGTACGTTATCTTACTTAAATTATGATACAACCAATCATTTTTTTATAAAACAGCTTCAATGGTTGCTTTTAAGTATCATCCTTTTATTGATTACTATCTTTATTCCGTATCAGCTGTATAGTAAATTCAGTCCGTTCTTTGTTTTAACAACGATTATTTTATTAGTTTTGGTATTACTTCCGGGTATTGGTGTGGAAAGGAACAACTCGCAGCGATGGATCCAATTAGGCCCTTTATTGTTTCAGCCAACGGAATTAATCAAATTATTGATGCTGATTTATTTCGCATTCTTTTACTCGAAGAAACAAGATATTATTAATCAATTTAATCGTGGAGTTCTTCCACCCTTACTCGTTTTGGCGATTGTTTTTTTACTCATCTTACGGCAGCCTGATCTGGGATCTGCTGCATTAATATTGTTTGCTTGTGGCATTATTGTGCTCTCGTCTGGGGTGGCATGGAGACATCTATTGATGCTTGTAAGTGTTGGAATACTTAGCGTTATTTACTTTGCCCTTTCCTCTCCTTATCGTTTGGAGAGGCTGACTTCATTCATCGACCCCTTTAGAGATCCTGTCGGGGATGGTTATCAATTAGTCAATAGTTATATTGCCATTGGTACAGGCGGAATCACAGGGAATGGATTAGGGAGAAGTATTCAAAAGCTCGGGTTTCTCCCTGAAGCGCATACAGACTTTATAATGGCAATTGTAGTAGAGGAGCTCGGTTTAATGGGTCTTCTCTTTGTTATTGGTGCCTATATTTTTATTATGTTTAGAGGAGTAGCAATTGCTAAAGCTTGCGATAATATGTTTCCTAAATTACTAGCTATGGGAATAACCTTTCAAATCATGCTTCAGGTCATTTTCAATTTAGGTGCAGTATCCGGGCTGCTTCCAATTACAGGTATCCCTCTTCCTTTAATTAGCTATGGGGGCTCTTCCACAATCGTTACGATGACCTCCTTTGGAATATTGCTGCAGATTTCTGCCCAGGCTAATTTCAAGCCGAAAGTCAGTAAAAATCAGCTGCCGGAATACCAATTTTAGACAAGTAGTACATTATCCAACCGATTGTCCTGCTTGTTTATGTCTGCACCTTTCTCAATGAGCAATCTGACTGTTTCTACTTCATTGCTATATGTGGCAGCAAGTACAGCTGTTGTTCCTTGATCGTCGGTTGCATTTATACTTGCGCCTTCATCAAGCAATTTCTTTACTTTTGCTTTTTCCCCTCGTTCCGCAGCTTGAATTAGTTCTTGATTCAAAGCGCTCTCCTCCTTACTATTCATTTGTTTGTTATCTACATTTGATGCATGATTGTTCTCGCATCCAGCCATGGCAAGCAAGATAACCGATAGTATTACTAAAAAAACCGTAATGGCATGACGTTCAACCGACCTCCTAATACATCAAGTTTATCTCATGTTGATGGCGCTCTGTATGTCATAGAACGTATGTGGTAGGGAAGTATAAGGGAAATTGAAAAGGATCTTGTTTTCTATTTAACCCTGCTAAAAGTTTACCATGAAATCAATTGTCAGAAAATGAAATGTTTTTCTACTTTCACTTGTGTTATAGTGAGTTCAAAGATGAGTAATTCCAAAAAAAGTTAAAGGAGAATAGGAAGATGAAGGTTAGACCATTACGAGTGAATGAAGCACCACCATTAGATTTATTATTAGAAGCAGATCCGCAATTAGACTTGGTAAAAGCATATCTTCTTAGGGGGGATTGCTATATTGCAGAAGTTCATGAAAAAAGAATCGGTGTATATGTTTTACTTCCAACTAGACCAAGTACCGTTGAGTTGGTGAACATATCTGTAGCGGAATCTGAGCAGGGAAAAGGATATGGAAAGAAGCTTGTTGGGGATGCTATTCAAAAAGCGAAAGAAAAGCGATATAAAACATTGGAAATTGGTACAGGCAATTCTAGTATAGATCAGTTAGCCATGTATCAAAAATGTGGCTTTCGAATAACTGGTGTAGACAGAGATTTTTTTGTACGTCATTACTCTGAACCTATTTCTGAAAATGGCATTTCGTGTGTTGATATGGTGCGTCTATCTATGGATCTTGCATGAAGTAACATAGGTATAAAGCTTGGATGATGGCGCTGTATCTGTTTAACTATCTTTTTACATTATTAAGAAGATAGCTTGTAAAAACATTTCATGATGACAATGGAGGTGCAGGAAATGGATGTGTTTATGGAACGTGCGGTAGAGTTAGCAGTGTCAAATGTGAAGCATGGTGGACAGCCGTTTGGTGCGGTATTGGTCAAAGATGGGGAAGTGGTTGCTGAGGGGGTAAATGAGCTTCACCACACCTATGATATTAGTGCTCATGCGGAACTCGTAGCGATTCGACAAGTGCAGCAAAAATTACAAACGAATGACTTGTCCGGTTACACCATGTATGCAAGTGGTGAGCCTTGTCCCATGTGTTTAACAGCAATGTATTTTGCATCCATTGACCAGGTGTATTACGGTGCATCAGTTGAAGATGCGGCTGAAATAGGTTTAACAACGTCAAAAAGAATATATGAAGACTTGCGAAAATCGAAGACAGAACGATCATTACCTACCGCTCAAATGCCACTACGTGAAGGGCAAAAGGATCCAATGAAGCTTTGGGAAGAGGGGAACAGATAACATCGTTCTATTAGAGTGCTGCCATTTAAAGCATAGATTGTGTGATGCTTTTCATATACATACATTTTGCGTGTGTGTGAACATATATTTCGTACTATGTATAGCCACTAATTGAAGGTTCTCTTTATCTACAAGAATGGTGTTACCAAAGAAATATTTGCAACCTATAAAAACTGTAAGTTGCAAATATTTCTTATCTTAATCTCATTCTGTTATACTTTTAAAAACATCTATTATTTGTTGAAAGTCTTTTTCCATAGCATCTTGAGCATAGCGTGATATCTCGGAAAATAAAACGGCATCATTATTATTGATACAATTTTTAGTTGCATCCGCGCCTACTTTAGCTCCATAAGTATAATAATTAATCTTTTTTACGCCATTTTTAATAGATAGTTTATATTCTTTTGAACTTAGACCAGATCCACCATGCATTACTAACGGTAAGTTAGTTAATGTTGCAATTTCTTTGATTCTTTTATAATCTAAATTTGGTTTATGTCTATAGAATCCATGAACTGTGCCAAATGAAGCTGCAAGTGCGTCTATGTTTGTTTCTTTCACAAATTTATATGCTAACTGTGGGTCTGTATAATTATCTTCTTCGTTAACTTCTTGTGTGTGTTCGCCAATTTCATTGCCTATCATAATTCCTAATTCACCTTCTACACTTGCTCCAAATTCATTTGCTAACCTCACTGCCTCTCTCGTTTTTTGTACGTTTTCTTCATAAGGTAATCTTGAGCCATCATACATGATGGATGAAAAGCCGAGCTGCAAGCCTTTTTCTAAATAATCTATAGATTCACCATGATCAATATGCGCACAAATTGGTATGCTTACATGTTTGGCCAGTGTGATCATAGCAGGTCCAATTGTTTCTATCTGATTAATGTACTCATGGCTTTGGGCATGCTGTATGATAATAGGAGTAGTATTTTTCTCTGCTGCGCTTATTGCAGCAACTAAACTTTCAAATGTTGGTGTGTTTATTGCGGCAATACCACAGTTTCTTTTTTCTGCTACCTCCATGACTTCTTTTAACGTAACTAACATGAAATCTAATCTCCTTTAATATGGGGTGAATGAATACAGCTTTATTACTAGGCAGGTTGCTCAAATCCGGTTCAATTGTGTAGCAATTTCATTGACCAATAATTTGAACCTTACATTGCCTATTTCTCACTCGATTTTGGTCCCAGTCTACAAAATAAATGTAACCTACTTTACCAATTTGCAGTTCCTTGTTTTCGATGATAAAGGTCTCACTGGAGCCGATGAAGGTTCCTTTAATATGTGCCTCCGTATTTAATAGGGATCTTTTATCTGGTACTAAATCTGTTCCTTCTGTATGCATTTTTTCTTTTGGGAGTTCTACTCCGAATTTTGTATGTTCAGGTCCAGGGTGGTAATACTGTCCCTCAGATAGGCATCTAGGTACCACTTTTTCTAAAACATTATTTAAATCAACTTGAAGGTATTCATCACCTGCGTAGTTTTTATCATGCGAATATTCTTCAAAGAAAACAGAACAAGTTGTATGTGGTGAAGCCACTACACATAAACCATCTTTCACTGTACTTTGTTCAACAATTTCTCTGATTTTTTCCGTAATATCATGATAGGATACCCGATTTCCTGCTGAAGTAATGGTTAACGTTTGGTTATAAATAATCATTTTTTGTTCCTCCGTTTCAAATTAAGCAACTTATCATTTCTTCTAATTTAGTTTCCCAGTTGGGTGCATTAATAATGCCGCTTGTTCCACCAGTGCCGTCTGCTCCTTCTTGCAGAACCTGTCTTACGTCTTCTCTCGTACTTACACCTGCTGCCTGTAAAACCAATATCTCTGAATTGATCTCTTTAATTGCAGTTGTAGTTTCTTTTCTATAAGATGATTCACTCGTTGCCCCACTTCCAATTAATTCCGTTGGTTCACAAATAATCATATGAGGTTCTAATTCTGCAACTGCTTTACATTGTTTTACTGTGTCAGCACAAGCAATTGTTATCATGCCTAATTCGTTAGCTCTTCGAATCGTTTTATCCAATTCGGATAGCGTGAGTGGATTCTCTGCATGATTTAAGACAACCGCTTTTACTCCCTTATCTTTTAAAGCATCAGGTAGAACATGCCCCATGCCTCTTCCTGAAACTAAATGGTCCATGTGTTGAGCGGTAACGATTACATGTTTGGTTTCTTCGATTACCTTTTGCAAATCTATTAATTGACCTGTAAATAAAACGTCGATAGCATATTTTTCTGCTAATCTATCTGTAATTCTTGCCAGTTTTAACAAATCACTTCCGTAAAGATAGGATTTAGGATTTACAATAAAAACGGGTTTTTTAATATGGGAGGTAAACATGTAAACAATTCCTTTCTACTTTTCAATAATTGATGTAAACAGGTTATTTGGTTAGTTTTTCTTTTAATTGAAGAAACACTTCCTCTTTCCTTACACCAGTCAATAAAGGTACTCCATTAATTACCTTCTCTTTTAGATTATCAGGGACAATGGTTGTGCTTATTACTACATCATAATTATCTAGGTTATTTACTTCGTCTGAGATTTTACTTTGGAATAAAGTTACTTGATTATCTAATTGGTTATCCTGAAGCCATTCTTTTATTTTCCCTGTAACAACAGTTGATGTAGCGACACCAGTTCCACATATAATTAGTAGTTTCTTTTTCATTTCAATTCCCCCAGTAGTTTAAGATATTTTTTCTAATTACATAACTACACGTTTGCAATAGCTGATATTTTTTATTTCTTTCTGGCTTGCATCTTACCTTGGTAAATCAATGCGCATAATACAACAATAAAAACGAAGCCTATTCCTAACCAAGCTAAGTTTTCTGCTAGACCACCAAATAAAATAGTTGTCCATGCACCACCATCACTTAATACGCTAATAGAGGAATTTCCTCCTAAGTCGAAATTGGATGCTATTGCAGACTTGGTTATTAAAGGAGCTGCCCAAGATGCAACATAAAGTGCTGTGGCGATGTATATTGCTCCTCCTATTACGGTACGAAGTATGTCTCCTCGAAATACAGCAGCCATTAAACAAATCATAAAAGGAACGGTAGCTAAATCTCCTAAAGGTAGTACCGTATTTCCTGGTAAAATAACTGCTAGTAGAAGTGCGATTGGCACTAGTAATAGAGAAGCAGATAAAACAGATGATTGTCCCACAGCTAATGCACTATCCATTCCGATAAATAATTCCTTACCAGGAAACCTTTTCTGAACCCAACTACTTGCGGCTTCAGAGATAGGGGTAAGCCCTTCCATTAATAAGGAAACCATTCTTGGCATTAACAACATCACAGCACCTGTTGCAACACCTAGGTTTAAAGTGTTATTCATATCATAACTAGCTAATAATCCGATAATTACTCCAATGATAAATCCTAAAACTGTTGTATCTCCGAAAACTCCAAATCTTTTCTGTACGGATTCAGCGCTAATATTTATCTTATTTAAACCAGGTATTCGATCAAAAACCCAGTTTAATGGTAGAGCTAAAAGAAAACCTGGTGTAGAAGCCCCATGTGGGAATGACATATTTGGTAGCTGATAGTATTCTTCAACATACTTTGCGCTTTTATCTGCCAAGAAGTAGAGAAGCATGGAATGTGTAATCATCGTAAAAACACCTAAAGCAAAGCTTGCTGTTGCTGCATACACGATGGATCCGGAAAATGCGATGTGCCAAAAGTTCCAAATATCTACATTTAATGTTCTTGTTAATCCAAATACAAGTAAAATAACATTTACTAAGATCCCTACAATGATTGCCATACTACCCAAAAGGGTGCCGTATGCAATTGCCGATGCTGCGGGCCATCCTACATCAATTGTTTGCAAAGATAGATTGTAATTATCAACCATTGCTTCAGCAGCTGGACCTAAATTATTGGTTAAAAGACCAATTACTAAGTTCAATCCTATAAAGCCAATTCCAATGGTTAAAGCAGATTTAAAAGCCTTGCCTGGCTTTATTCCTAAAATCAAGCCAAAAACGAAGAAAATAATTGGGAGCATGACACTGGCTCCTAAATCAACAAACCACTGCATGACCTCTTGAAAGACTTGCATGGGAAATCCTCCTTTTTTAAATTGCCTTATTCAATGCCGGCGTTTTTCATTATGCTTTTAAATTCAATAAGTGATGTGCATTCTTTTAATTGTTTTACCAAACTTTCATTTTGGAAAAGGTTAACAAGCTTTTGTAGCATAGACAATTGCTGATCAGATTGTTTTAACGCTAGCATAAAAATGAGTGATACTTCTATTTCATTATCTTTGTTTGCCATTTCTTTGAATGTTACAGGTTGTTTTAAAGACATAAATCCGATTTGTGCTTGTTTTACTTTTTCAGAATCAGTATGAGGTATTGCAATCCCCGTATCATTTATCCATAAACCTGTTGGAAAGCTTAATTCTCTAGAGATAATGGATTCATAAAAGTCTTGCGTAACGAGATCGTTTTCAATAAATTTTTCTGACAAATGGCTTAGAACTTGTTCTTTGGAATGTCCTTCAAAATTAAACTTAATTATCTCTTTATTAAAAAACATCATTAAAAATCCTTCTTTCCTAAAGTTAATCGTTCTCAAATAGCATAACGATCTTCTCCTTATCGTTAGTATTTTTTAACTTGTTTACGAAGTTTTCATCTCCAATTGCTTGTATATATCTTTTATAATTTTCTTTTTCTATTTGATTTATGTTTGGATGAATGGAAAATAATGCTATAACATGTACGACATATCCATCCCAATTGATTGGTAGTCTACTTTTTAAGATAACCAAGCAATTTGTCTTCACACTTTTTGATTCCCCGTGTGGGATTGCTACATTATTTCCTATATATGTTGAACCTGCCTTTTCTCTTTCAATAACTTTTTTAACAAAATCTTTTTTATTATTGATATAATTCTTTCTATACAATAATGAAGTTATTTTTGTTAGTATACGTTCCTTATTGTTCATGTTTTCACAAAAAATGATTAAATCCTTGTTTAATGTAAGCATGTAAATCACGTTTGCCTTTCTTTTTTTATGAACGTATTTACTATCTCTTTATCTCTATCACCAAAAACAGGGCTTACTAATAATATAGGCACTTCTTTTGTGAACGATTCCAAAATTACGGTGGTAAGAACGAAATCAATAGCATTATATTTATGAAATTGATTCATAAAATCTGTAGTTGAAAGAACATCCACTATTTCTATATTTGGAAATGCTTTTTTGACCTTTACTTTGAGTAATTCAGAAGTGCCGATGCCGCTAGTGCAAATAATTATTATCCTCTTTGTATCAAACATTTGCTCCAGATATTTTGCAAAGTATATCGTCAAATAGCCGTTCTCATGTTCGGTAATTTTCCCCAAATTAAATGTTTGTTCTGCATTTTGTGATATCATTGTAATGATATGAAATAGTTCTTCGTACTCTACCTTAATTTCTTCTAATAAGTTGTTCTTTATATGAATATTATTGTTTATGCGATTAATCATTGGCCTTATGTGATTGATTAATTCTTCCCATACCATTTCTTTATTAAAGTTCTTGCATAACGCTTTACCGCTTTCTTTTATATAAAATTCGGTTATTTCTTTCTCTAGGCCGTGTTTAACCTGTTCAACTTCTTTTTTGCTATTGTTTACTAATCGTGATGATAATAAATATTGGAACAGGTACCACACTTCCGTATCTGGTAAGTTTTTATTTAAGTAATTGGAAAAGTGATTAATAATATTTTTGGCTTGCTGAAAAATGTCCTTGTTTTCTTGAATCAAATTGGTGTATGGCTGTTTAAGTTTATCAACTACTTTGCTCACATCTACTTTCCCACTTCTAAATCTATTGATTAATATGTATAGATGAGAAAAGATATTGATATTATATGGATAAGGAATGGTGATATTTAGTTGACTTTCCAATCTATTCATATTATCAATAATAAATTCCGTGTCATTATGATTAAGCTCTTCTTTAGATAATAGATTATCTAAATTAAAAATATTAATCGTGTTAATTAATACTTTCCTAATATCTACTTCATTTCCGATTATAGAAATATATTTTCCATTTCTGTCAATGTTTAAGTTGTGTTTTTTTAACCTCTTATTGAGTACTGTTATATCCGTATATATAACGGTTTCACTGACGAAATATTTATCATAAAAATCTGTTGTTCTAATTGGATTTGGTGCTTTGAACAGTAAATCTATGAGAATTTGATTCCTTCGCTCTACAGGAGTATAATTCTTCAGAAAACTTTCCTTAGCTGATTTTTTCCTTATATATTCCTCATAGTTAAGTCTAAACCCTTCGCCAAGCTTGGATTCAATTAATGGTTTAGAAGCAGGATTTTCATTTAGTTTATTTATCGTTCGATAAACGGTCTTTTTAGAAACGTCTAATTGCTTAGCAATTTTTGAAGCAGGAACATAGAACTTATATTGCAGTAATATATCAATAATACTTTGTTCTCTCTCATTGAAATGCATCTTAAATGATCTACCCTCCCTTCTTTATGTTTATTCTATCACATAGAAGTGCGCCATTTTTTCTTTTAAGTGTCCATTGTAACGGACATTTAGCTTAGTTCCAACGCCAATTTTGCATATAATATTTACCTATATCTACAGTCCAATTACGAAAAGCTTTTAGTTAATTTTACCTTTTAGGAAAAGTATTTTTAAATTTCTAGAGAGGGAGTAACGTTAGCAAGAAGGATAATACATAGACAAATAGAATATAAAAGGAATTAGAAAATAAACTGTTCGTAATAGAGAAGGTACCACGGAGAAACTTTAATAGATTTATATATGGAAAGTGAAAAAATAAGAAGCGGGTTATTAGGGCAATGTATACCATTGTATGCCCTATAACTAAGAAACAGTCGACGTTCAGTCGTTATAGGATGAGATCTGAACAAAGGCTAAGTGATAAATAACAGCACCTAAAAAACAAGGAGTGGCGATAAAAGAACCCCCTCCATCATGAAGGATTCACATTCCCCCTATCCTCATATTGCTCACGTAAAGCTCGCTTGAGTACTTTACCGCTAGGATTTTTCGGGAGCGTATTTGAAAAAATAATATATTTAGGAACTTTGAATTTGGATAGTCTATCTTTACAAAATGCTTTCACTTCTTCCTCTATTAATGGTGTGTCTTGTTTGGGGACAATAATAGCTGTAACAGCTTCAATCCAATAAGGGTCTGGTATACTAATGACAGCAACCTCCGACACGCCTGCTAACTGATAAATGATTTCCTCTACTTCACGACTAGATACGTTTACTCCTCCAGTATTAATCATATCCTTTTTACGATCAACAACGGTTATATAGCCGTCCTCATCCATCACACCTAAATCTCCGCTATGGAACCAACCATTGCGAAACGCTTCTGCTGTTTTGTCTGGATCATGAAGGTAACCTTTCATGGCATGTGGAGTGCGATGTACGATTTCACCTACTTTTCCACGAGCTAGCTCAACATCATTTTCATCCACAATTTTTGTTTGTACATTTAACGATGGGATTCCTGCAGAGCCGAGCTTTCGTAGCTGATCCTCCGGTTTTAGAACGGTAGCAAGTGGAGCAACTTCTGTTTGCCCGTAAAAGTTCCAAAAACCTGCATTGGGTAGGCGTTCTGTTAACTCTTTAAGTATTTCTCTAGGCATAATTGCTGCGCCATAATAGCATTTCTGTAAACTGGATAAATCTCTCTTTGCAAAATCGGGGTGACGCAATAAAGCAATCCATATGGTTGGCGGACAGAAAAGTTGCGTAACTTTTTTCTCTTCGACTGTTTTTAGCATCGTTTCTGGATTAGCCCCATCAAGAATGATTCCACTAGCACCAACATAAATGCTAGGGCCTAAAAACACATGAAGTTGAGCGCTGTGATATAGCGGCAGCGCATGAATTATAATATCTTCTGGCTGCATGTCGCCATCTACAATACAACTTACATATTCACTGATAATGCTTTTGTGAGTGAGCATAACGCCTTTGGGTCGTGATTCTGTGCCACTCGTATATAAAACATGACATAGATCATCTTCTTCCACATCAACATCAACGAGAGATGTAGGTTGATCTTGTCTCACAACATCTAATCGTTTCCATTTCTCATTGGTCGCTTTGCTATTTGCCTCCATGACATACCAATATAAAATATCCATATTTAATACTGCTTCATCCAGTAAATGTATATACTCTTCAGCAACGATGAGCCCTGTAACTGCAGCATGATCCACAATATAGGTGATGTCTTCTATATGCAACATATAATTGATTGGAATCATGACAGCCCCTATTCGAGCTAGAGCAAAGTTTACAATGACAAACTCTAAGCTGTTTTTGGACATAACAGAAATCCGATCTCCTTTTTTCATTCCGTCTGCTAAGAAAGCATGTGTAGTTTGATTTACGCAATGATCCAAGTCCTTATACGTTACTTCATTATTTTTGTAATCGATTGCAATTTGGTTAGGCTTCCGTTCGCTTGTTCGGGAGAGTATATCTCCTAATGTATTTCTTCTGGCGCGTTGCAACACTTTAATGAAATCACGATTTGCTTCTACGTTCATGGACACACTCCTTTATAATTTTGTGAACAATATTCTTTTAATTATTTTAATTCAGATAATTATTAAAAGCAAGCTTGGTGGAGGAGAGTTTAAATCGATCTTGCTCTTTGCAACGAGTCATTATTTATTGTGAAGTAGGCTAAAAGTTTGATAGATAATAGACAAATAATAAGAGAATTTATCATGAATTATGATGAAAATTCTGATTAATGTATGAAAAACTGCCTACAATCCTAAATTTCTTGTAGATTCGTGTATGATTGCAAAACTATTAACCTATATTAAAAATGATATAATATTCTGATTTTAAAATAGAATCACTCTGCTATGATAGTCCCAATGGGAGAAATGAGGATTATGTCATAGTTAAAAGTCGTACTACGAAGGGTGATTTAAATTGAAAAAACGGTTGTTTTTGAGCGTTAGTTTGTTACTAGTAGTCATTGGTACAAGCTTGCAAGTGAATAGGATTGCAGCAGATAAACAAAGTTGGAGCCTACAGCAAGTCCACAAGATAGAATCGGTTTCCAACTGGATGAACACGTATATGAATCAAATAGAAAAAGATGCATTAGAGCATCAAGAACTGCAACGGATAGAACAGAAAAAGAAATTAAAACAGACAGGAGAGCAAGCTCGTAGAAAAGGAAAATCGAAAATAGAAGACTATCAGAATAGTTATTCGGAGCGCTTCGTAAAGGCGAAGGAAACGTTTCGCATAGTAGATAAATTTCAGCATTATTCTAATGAAAAGAAAGCAGACATTCACGAGCAACTGAATGAAGGGGTAAAAGCAGAAATTTTATCATGGGTAGATGAATAGGACTTTACTTATTAGTCCTTTCAAATAATAGAACAAAGGGGAGTAAGTGCTTATGAAGTGGGGATTAAAAACAATGAAAGGGAAAGTGGTTGCTGGAATGGTAGGAGTAGGTATTTTGACGGGATCAGGTGTTGTATTAGCCGGTTCAGGGGCAGGGGATCATTTACGTGAATGGTATGAAGGTATGTTTGGGGATTCTGTTGCTACCATAGAAGATGACGTTACGACATATGGGGAAAGTAAACTGCCAGAGTTAGAGGCGGAATATGAACAGTTAAAAAACGATGCGTCGCTGGATATTGATTTAATGAGAGAAAGGCTAACAAGCGAATCATTAGAAGAAATTGTTGCAGCGAAAATAGAGCATCTTGAGTCTCTTGATGGTGAATCTAGGGAAATTTTAGATCAAATGGGTTTGGAATTTTATAATGTGTTTTTGGATGGCTATGGAGAAATTCAACGTTTAAGTGACGAAGGGTTAAATTATGCTTCCGAAGACTTAACGAATTATACTGGTGAATTAGGGCAAGAGGCGAGAAATCAAATAACGAGTGATTTGACTGCTGCCAAACAGGAAGCGGTAACAGATTTGGAAACGGCGATTCAAAATGCTCAAGACCAAATAGAGGCAGAACTTCGTAATCAGGAAGAAATAACGACACGTAACTTAAAAAATCAAATTGATTGGGCAGTAGAAGATGTAAGGCAGGTAGTAACGGCATTGCTTGCAAATTTAATGGAAGAGCAACAGATGATTATAACCCAAACTGCGCAAATATTAGAAGATGAAGCAAAAGAAGCGCTTGATGATGTTGTTTCCGGTATCAATGAATAGTAGGAACTTCTGCGTAGGAAGGAGAAATAGCTTTTGGGCAACAGAAAAGAAACCTACAGGCGAAGAAGGTGCTACAATCTTAAGAAAATAATCATTGTTTTTTTGCTATGTATGTTAATAGCAGCTGGAAGTTTCTATCCTGTTTTTGCTGATGAAGATATAGGTGGTATGGTAACGGATTGGTTGCAGCAGAAAACAGATGATGCGATACAAAAAGTGGATGAGGCTATTTTAGAAGAAGAGAAGGAACAAACAGAACGTTTGCGAAAAGCGTTACGAGTGAAAAAGCAGGAAGCAGAACAAGAACTAAATCACACAGCAGATCAAGAGATCACAGCCCGAACGGAGGAGCTAGAGCGTTATGCTGATGAACTAATAAAATCACTGAATAGGAAACAAACAGAGAAAGATCAGGCAGCAATAAAGAAAGAGTTCGAAGCAATTGTAAAAGAAGCAAAAGGGAAGATGGAGGATGTCTCTGTCTTACATGACGAACACGAGGAGTTCGGTAAGTGAAAATTTTTATCCTACGAAAACTACTTCCGCTATAAATGTGGAGGTAGTTTTTTTGTACGATAGAAAAATATAAGAGTTTAAAGGTTTATAGTATAAGAAATTATAAGAAAAGCTACAGCTTTCGCTATAAAGATTTGGCGCTAAGCTATGTTTTTCGATGAAATCATGAAAGTTACGGACACTGCAAAATTATATTTCAATTCGTAAAAGCAGTAAAACCATACTGAAAGAGTGCCAGAGAAGTATAAAAACCGAGGCCCCCTTTACAAATGAGAACATTTGCTCTATTATTGTACCAAGTTGAAAAAATTAGAACCAATACTACTTTTATCAGACTGGATTCGAATATAAGTATAAAGTGAACCTTCAATCTGTGTGGGTGATTCTCTCATCTTCTACTAATTGTTAGGTGAATGAACTGGCAAATTAGGTTTTGTTATCTTTGACTTAGACTTGTCCAACTCGCATCTAATTCTTGAAGTAATCGTCTTACAGTACCTTATATACGTCATAAGTAATGTTTTGAGGGGGGATTTCATGGAGAAGCAGAAAAAAGCTGTGTCAATGACATTTGAAGAAATTGTAGAACAAAACGAGCGTAGGATATATTACCATTTGCATAAATTAAACATCCGTGATCCGCATCGTGAATTTTACCAAGAGGGATTGGTGGCGATGTGGAATGCGTATGAAAAATATCAGCCAGATAAAGGTCCTCTTGCTACGTATTTTAATTATACGATTCGTAATCGGTTAATTGACGTCGTAAGAAAGGAAGCAAAGGAAAAGGAAAAAGTGGATGCGTATAAGCAATTTCAAGGGGTAAAGGAAAAGACCGGTAATTATTACAAATCTGGTGGAAATGCCTATCCGATAAAATATGCAGAGAGCCCTAATTTGGAAGCCGAGGAACTTCTATAAGTTGCAAAGGCGATTTTAAGTAAGAATCAATGGACATGGTTGAAACTTTTCATTATAGAAGATATGACGACAAAGGCCATCGCTGAAAGAGAGGGCGTATCTGTAGATGCAGTAAAAAGCTGGGGGAAAGAAGCGAGGAAGAAGTTACAAAAGCTGTATTCTTGCGGAGAGGGTATATGAAGCCTCAGATGACTTGTTAGAAAAGTTTCGTTATGCTAGAATCCCACCCTTATATCATAAGGTGGAGGGCTTGTATCTTTAGACGTGGGAGTCAGTCTCAATCTTTACCGTATTCACTACAGGATGAGAGACACATGAATGAATAGTAGGCGTATTTCACTAAATAAATTTTGTATGTGAAAAGAATATAAAAAAAGCGCCGTTGCATATGCGCTCATATTTGTTACACTATAGAAATTTTAAGCTTTATCGTATAAGAAAACTACTCTCCTACCATAAAAATTGGCGATAAGCTCTGTTTTTTTAAGTAGCTAAACGTCCTTATTATCTAACTTTTAAATAGCTTTTTCAACGATTGTATGGTATCAGTAAAAAATATTATGGTAATAAGACCAGTAAACAAGAATGTATTTGTTAAAGGATCATCGAAAATTAAAACGCCTACTAGTATTAGAATCATTCCTATATAAAAACCAGGGTCAGAGAATTGGTCAAATAATTCATCATCGTCAATGCTAATCGTTTTTTGCATTTGTTCATCTCCACGAATCAACTCATCAATCGTTATGTTAAACAGATCACTAATACGTATTAAATTCTGGATGTCAGGGTAGCTTTTATTCGTTTCCCATTTATAGACGGCTTGGAGAGAAACATGTAACTCTTTAGCCAATTTTTCTTGTGGTCTAGGAAATTATAAAATTTTGCAGCTGTGGATAAACTAACTAAGTTATTTAGCCACGTCCGGCTCCAGCGCCCAGCAACTAGGCGACTTCACGAAATCGCCTTACGATAAGTCATCATCGGTT
>NZ_JABXHF010000110.1:0-8309 GCF_013393565.1 Virgibacillus sp. | reverse complement strand
AGACGAAGAATAACAAGTCAATTCGACACATAAAATCTAACGTCTAGATGTTTTAGCTTCAAGTAGTGGACAATGTCCTTCATAAACTGGTAAAATCTTAGTTCATGGATAATCTGCCCGTGCTGAATTAAATCACGAGGTAACTCTCTTTCTTCTAATAGACGAATCGTCGTTAAATCATGCACTTTATTTTCTGCAATTCTAATAACGTAATCATCAATCATTATATTTACAACACGTTTTGGCTTAGATAGTAAAAACATGTGGTCACCTTCCTACATAGCAATCAAAAACAGCTGAATAAAATCGTTTAACTCATCTGTAAAAAAATAAAAAATCATGGCAGCAATACTAATAAACGGTGCAAATGGCAAAGGCTCTTTTCGTCTCCTCACTTTTCTAGCAATTTGGATCACACCATAAATCAGCCCAAACAAAGAAGCTAAAAAGAGTGTACAAATCACTCCTGCTGTCCCAACAAACATCCCTAAAACGGTGAATAGCTTGATATCTCCACCCCCCATTGCTCCTTTACTTAACAAACTGATAAGAAACAAAAGAAAAAAAGCAACTATAGCGCCAAGATAACTATCCCACCACGGAGAAGTATGCAAAAACAGCCGTAAAACCAACATAAGACAGCCAAAAAAAAGCAGCACTTTGTTTGGAATTATCATGTTTTCTAAATCAGCAACCGTTACTGTAATCAGTAATGAAATAAGCAAGAAAGCTATGACTAGTTCACTCGACCATCCCACTCCAAGTGGAACTGTAACAAATAAAAGCGCTGTAATACACTCGACCAGTGGATATTGAAACGAAATAGGTTCTTGACAACCTTTGCATCGGCCTTTTTGCATAAGAAACGATAAGACGGGTATCAGTTCCATTGCAGTCAGCTGGCGCTTACAGTTCGGGCAGTATGATCTCGGATAGATGATCGATTGATTCGCAGCAAGGCGAATGCCAACCACATTGAAAAATGAACCGAATACTAAGCCGACGATAAACAGATAGATATATAGGAGAGCTTCGATCATTGTCCGCATACCTTTCTCTTTCTATATGTGTTAATATGTCCAGCCTCCTATAATATCAGGGGCTTGGACATATTTAGTTATTAAATAATGTGTAATTAATTCACAAAACGATGTTATAAATCATTAATTACAAGCTTTGCGACCACCATTAAGATCCGCTTCGCTTTTTTTAGTTAATTTACAGTTTTTTCCGTCGAAATTATTAATATAATATTTTTCACCGCTACTTCTTGTTACAATTACACCTTTTCCGTAATCTGTGTTTTTATCATTCCATGGATCCAAAATCTCTTTTTCAATGAAACCTTCTTTCTTTAGATCATCTAATGTTACACCATTTTCACCAATATTCCCGCCAGTAGATTCATGCATTTTCGCAGCGGAAATAATTTGCTGGGCATTTGCCACATGGCTATCCTTTTTCGAGTTTTCAATCACATTACTAATAACAATAAAAGCAATCGCTGCAACAATCGCTAAAATAACGACAACTGCAAGTAATTCCACAAGTGTTAACCCACGTTGATCCAATTTTAATTTTTGTTTCCATTTTTTTAACATCCTGTTTCCACTCCTTAAAATGAATGATATGATGATAGTGTTTCATCACTTGCTCTGCCCTCACTACCACCCCCTTAAAATTAAAATGAATCTTCAATTATCTGAAGTTTCCTTCATCCCTAAATTGATTGTTAGATAAACGGATTGGGAAGTCGGTGTTGAATCCTCCGTCTACGGAGTATATAAAAAAAGAGGTATCAGCCAGTTACACGCATGGACAGACTGCTCTCTCTATTGGATTTCTGTAAAAACAGTAAACATCGGAATAAGAATAGCTAAAACGATAAATCCGACAATCGTGGCAAGAAAAATAATCATAACCGGCTCGATAAGTGATTTCAATGCATCGACGGTGCGATCAACATCCTGTTCATAAAAATCGGCAATTTTCATAAGCATGTAATCGAGTGACCCGGTTTGTTCCCCAATAGCAACCATTTGGGAAACAAGCGGGGGAAATACCCAACTATCAGCTAGTGGCTCCGACAAAGGGCTGCCCCTCTCTAAATTGTCATGCGACTCACGTACCACTTTCCTGATAATTGGATTTCCGACCACTTTTTCAACGATTTCAAGAGCGTCCAAGATGGGAACTGAGCTTGCGAATAACGAAGCGAGCGTCCTAGTCATCCGGGCAATTGCTGACTTTTGTAATACTTTTCCAAAAACAGGTAGCTTTAAGATAACTAGATGCACACCATAATGAAAAGTTTTATTCCGTTTAAATAGCGCAATAAAGGTACTAATACATACCATTAGAATCAATAGCACGAGCCACCATAATTCCTTCACGATCTCACTCAGCTTCATCACTATTTTAGTTATTGCCGGTATTTCTCCATCAAATTGATCGAAAATCGTGACAAAATTCGGAACGACAAAAATTAACATAAAACTTACAACAACTAAGATTAATACGAATAAAATAATTGGATACGTCATCGTTGACTGCACTTTTCGTTTCAATGTATATTGCTTTTCATAGTATGTAGCGAGGCGATCAAGGGTCTCATCGAGATTTCCTATCATTTCGCCGGCACGAATCATGTTAACAAATAACACGGGAAATATTTTCGGCTGTTTTTTAATTGCAGTCGAATACGCTTGTCCCTCTCTCACATCATCCTCCACTTGCAATAATGCCTTTTTTAATGCCTTGCTATCGGATTGCTGAGCGAGAATATTTGTCGCTTCAACAATACTAATACCTGCACGGATTAATGTCGCAAACTGTCGGCAATAAATAACGAAATCACGGTTTTTTACAGAATGCATGGTTAAGGATAAATTCTTATTAAAAATCGTTTCTTTCGTCTCTTTTATTTCTCTTAAGTTAACTCCGCTTTGTTGTAGTTGTTTTATCGCTGCATGTTTAGAAACACTTTCGATCGTTCCACGTTTTACCTTTCCTTTTTTTGCTCGTACTACATATTTATATAGAGGCATTACATAACCCCCGAACGCGACAGATAAGACTTGGCTTCTTCATTGGTAATTTTATTTGCTTGGAGTAATTGGTTTATTGACATTTGCAACGTATGCATCCCCATGCAACGACTCGTTTGAATGACATTTTCAATTTGTTCGACCTTGTCGCTGCGAATTAAGTTAGCGATTGATGGATGATTAATAAGTATTTCCGTTGCCGCAATTCTTCCGCGATGATCCATACTCTTAAATAGTCGTTGCGATAAAATACCTTCTAATACATCCGCTAGTTGTACCCGAATTTGCCCTTGTTGATGTGGTGGAAACACATCAATAATTCGGTTAATCGTTTGGACCGCGCTATTCGTATGCAAAGTTGCCAGTACGAGATGTCCCGTTTCTGCAGCAGTAATCGCAGTTGAGATCGTCTCTAAATCTCGCATTTCTCCAACTAGAAGAATATCTGGATCTTGACGTAAAGATGCCCGCAATCCCTTTGCAAAGCTTTTTGTATCCACGCCAACTTCCCGCTGATGAATGATAGACTGGCTGTGTTGATGAATATATTCAATGGGATCTTCTAATGTAACAATATGCTTTGCATTATGATGATTGATATAGTCAACCATTGCCGCGAGTGTTGTTGTCTTTCCTGACCCAGTTGGACCGGTCACAAGAATAAGCCCATGCGGCCTTAACGCCAATCCTTTTAAAATAGCCGGCATATTTAATTCTTCAAGACTAGGAATGTCATTCGGAATAATCCTGGCTACAAAACTAACTTGTTGTTTTTGATAATATACATTTAAACGAAACCTTCCGACATCCGTAATTTCATAGGAAGCATCCAATTCACCTTCCTTTAAAAATGTTTCCCATTGTTTAGGTGATAACATTTGCTTGGCCATTTCTACAATATTTGTATTGGTTAACCGCCTCTCACCAAATGATGTTAGTACCCCATTGATACGAAAAACTGGAGGACAACCAACAGAAATATGTACATCAGAAGCATAATTGTTAACTGCCGCCTTTAGTAGTTCATTAATATCTAATTGCACTTTGATTCACTCCTATTCTATAGCTGCAACGCGCAATACTTCTTCTGTTGTCGTTAATCCTTGAGCTACCTTCATTAATCCGTCATCAATTAATAACCTTGTTCCTCCACTTTCAATATGCTCGCGAATTGTATTAGCATTTCCTGATTGCATGATTAATGTACGAATTTGTTCATCTACCACCAGTACTTCATGAATGGCTAACCTGCCCCGGTATCCGGTCATGCCACAGCTAACACATCCCTTTCCTTTGACTACCTTAGAAACTTTTATATTTCGCTGTTTAAAAATAGCTTGTTCTCGCTCTGTTGGAGCGATTTCGATTTGACAATCACGACATACTCTTCTAACGAGTCTTTGACCCACCACTCCCGTTAAAGATGACGCAATAAGAAACGGTTCTATTCCCATATCAATTAACCGTGTTAACGCTGCCGGTGCACTATTGGTATGCAACGTACTAAGCACTAAATGTCCTGTTAAAGATGCCCGAATGGCAATTTGTGCTGTTTCTATATCACGTATTTCCCCAACCATGACGATATCCGGATCTTGGCGTAAAATCGACCGCAACCCATGCGCAAATGTCATGCCAATTTGCTCCTTCACTTGAACTTGATTTATCCCATCCAAATGGTATTCCACCGGATCCTCGATCGTGATTATATTTACGTCTTCTTTATTCAAGCGATTTAATGCTGCGTATAAAGTGGAGGACTTTCCGGCACCAGTTGGACCTGTAATTAACACAATTCCATTTGGTTTTTCAATCATACTCGTAAATGCATGTAAATTTGCTTCATTAAAACCCAGCTTATCCAAATCATCAAACGCATTACTTCGATCTAAAATTCGCATAACAATTTTTTCTCCATACATGGAGGGCAGAGTAGAAATACGAATATCGATTGGTTTAAAATCAATATTTACTTGAATTCTTCCATCTTGTGGTAAACGCTTTTCGGTTATATTTAATCTTGCCATTATTTTAATTCTTGCTGTGATAACATTTTGCATATGTTTTGGCAAAGAACGCTCTGTCCGTAATACACCATCGATTCGATAGCGAATTCTCAGCTCCGTTTCTTGCGGATCAAAGTGAATATCACTAACCCGCTGACCGACTCCATTGGCAATGATCTGATTGACAAGCCGAACAATTGGTGAATCTTGATCTGCTATTCCAGTCTCGTCTACTTGCTCTTCCTCCGCCATATCATCAAATACATCAGCCAATGATTCTTGTAAATCATAGTACTTTGTAATCGATTGGAAAATATCATCTTTCGTTGCAATGGCCGGAGTAATTTGATAACCGGTTGCCATTCTCAATTCTTCAATCGCAAAATAATCCATTGGATCTGCCATAGCCACATACAATTTATAATCTTCTGTTCGTATTGGCATTACATCATGACGTCTAGCTAACTCTCTTGGTACAAGTTGAATTGCCTCTTGCTCAATCGAGAATTGCGACAAGTTAATATGAGGTATACCTAACTGAAATTCTAAAACTTCAATTAATTGTTGCTCTGTAATGTATCCTTCGCGTAAAAGTGCATCCCCCAGCTTCTCTTCATTGTCTTTATTGGCTAGTGTCGTATTCAATTGATCTTCCGTTATTAAGTTAGATGCTACTAATAGATCACCTAGTCGTTTTCTTGCCATTACTGCTGCTCCTCTATCTTTCGGTTATCTGTTTTTTTCTCTTTAATGATTAACTGTTCATTTAACTGCTTATCTAATGTTTCCGTTAGTTTCAACCATTCGATAAACAATCCTATTAAATCATCCTGGTCATTTTCACAAAGCATTTGTTTTAACTCAGGCGCTTCATTTAAAAACTCTCCCATTTTATTTTTCACTGTTTCTCCTTCACAGTAATGTTTCTTTACCTTTTCAAATTCTTCTTCTTGTTTAACAGAATCACTTGTATTCAAGGAAAATTCAGGAAGTTCTGCTGTTTCATTAAGATCTTTTGCGATTTCGAGATCTTCAGGTGTGGTCTCATTTGTTTTAGCTAGGTTATCTTGTTGATCTTCATCATTTTTCCTCTCTTGCAAAGAGTAAAGAATAATCTCATGCTTTGGTGGATAATAGTGACTGCGAATGAACTCCCGATCTAATTCGGCATCTCCTTGATAACTCACCCGATAAACATCTAGGCTTGCCCCTGCAACTCCTGCTTGAATTACTTCCTTTTTGCCCGGAGCTAATTTATGACTATATCGTTTTATTGTTTTTGGCTTTATTTCTTTTCGATTGGTAATTTCATAAGCATATCTTTTATCACTTGGAAATGTATGTAATGTAAAATGCAATTGCCTTTTTTTAAACTCAGCTTGAAGTAAATAAGCAGATTGGTTTGGGTTATAAAAGATAAGATTTTTATTTTTCTTATTAACCGTTGCTTCAAGCCCTGCTTCCGTGTAGTCAGGCATTATATTTTTTACGTGATGCTCTATAATCTTTACGTTTGTCTGCAAAGCTAAGCTATAAATGGCTGATGCCAACAGATTTATATCCGTTTGTGAATAAGCTAGAGTATCGTTCATATCAAGCATATCGATAAAGGAAAACCGACTATATGGTTCAATAATTGTTCCATTTATATTATTTGCAGCGTACTCCATGAAAGTTTTTGAATGATTCGTAACATTTAATTTAATATCAGCTACTTTTTCAAAAATTTGTTTGGGATCTTGTTTATACTCCAGTGCTATATTTTCTTTCCCTAGATGACTGGCAACTTGTTCTGCATGTTTAAGAACTGCTTTTACATCGATATATGCCGGTAACATAAGTTCTTCATCAGCTGATAAATTTACTTTTACATTTAGTGGTATATTTACATGATCCGGCTTTCTTAAAAAATTACTCCAACGTCGTTTCGTTTCTGCTTCTAAATCTTTCAATGTATCCTCAATAGAAAAATCAAACATAGCCTTTGGAATTTTCCACTGTTCATATTCACTTTTAGCAATAAGAAAATCACTATCTTGCTGCCATTGTTCCACTTCGGACTCTATTAAAGTGCGAATCTCTTCTTTGGAAAGATCCTGTACTGAAATTCCAGCTATATATTCTCCATCAGCCTTTTTAGGTTCCGCCTGACTAATGGAAAAATAAGCAGCTGCCATACTAATTGAAAAGAAAGTTATTAATGCAAGAATAAATTGTTTTAATTTCATGAATTCATCCCATCACTTTCTAATTTTTATCCCGTTTCTGAGACTCCCTATCAGCTCTACACTAAATAGATAAGTAACTTAACTCTACCTGTTCTCCGTTTGAAGCTCCGTTAGTATAACGTTTTCATTGTATTGTTATTTATCGACAGGGGCTTTAGACTCCTATTTAAAAATGTAGGTTTTCTATAAATTGATAAATATGTATATCTAACCATGTAAACGATCCAAACGATTTGTTTTTTTTTAGAAAAACTTGGCTTATCGTCAAGTCTTTAACGAAAGCTGTAGTTTTTCTTATACTATAAACCCTAAAATTTTATACTTTCCTATAGTACAAAAAAATGCCCCTACATAAATACAATGATTTACGTAGAGGCCGGTTGCACCACTAGCTCCATGCGATCTCAGGCGCCCAATTACAATCGCATATCGTTGCTTCCTCAATATTTATTCACTTTTTTAGTACTTTAGAATCATTTAGTGTATAGGTATATATTACCAACATTCAGCTTTGCTTGTCAATTGTTTATATAAAACATAAAGAAGTATTTTATTAATCGACAATAAAACATATAAATAACACACTTAAAGATTTTTCAAATGTTAATTCTACTTCTGCGTTTAAATTTTTTATATGGAACAAAAGCGTAGGCGATCGGTTAGCAATGTGCAAACCGGAGACTTCTAATAAGATAAAGAAAACATGCCTCTAAAACAGGGGTATGCCGACGCCTGAGCAATCAGCCCGCTTTAGTCGACCTTCCTTTAGATTCGAACCGATGGTGATTTACCGTAGAAAGGAAGATCGAAGTTTGTTAGAAGCACGAACACATAAGCTAGACGAAGTAGCCTTTCAAGAAAATAGCCACGTAGAAACGGATATGTTCATGTTAGAAAAACTTGGCTTATCGCCAAGTCTTAGCGAAAGCTGTAGTTTTTCTTATACTATAAAGTGAAACTTCATTCCGTGGAATGCTTTTTACACGGAATGTTAGTTTGAACGAATCGGGCATTTAGGTGCCGTTTTC
>NZ_JABXHF010000109.1:0-8381 GCF_013393565.1 Virgibacillus sp. | reverse complement strand
TACATCTTCTACAGTACGACATTCTTTTACCAAATCTTTAATGGTTTTGTCATGAAAAAAGTCTTGCATAAATGATCATCTCCTTATTGGAAAGTATATCCATTTACACAAAACTTTTTACACTCTCGTTCACTCAACTCATCTATCGTGCATCCACGAGAGGTTTTTAAATCCTTGATCCGTCGTAGCTGTGCAAGTGCGATAGTAGCTCATAACCATCCAAGCGGCGATACATCACCAAGTCAGGAAGATATCCATGTTACTAAAAGATTATCTGAAGTTGGTAAAGTCACAGGCATCGAAGTCCTTGATCATCTCATTGTCGGTCATGAAAAATATATTAGTTTGAAAGAAAAAGGTTATCTATAAAATAGGATAATGGTCAGTGATTGTGTGGAAAAGGACACAATCACTGACTTTTCATTAAAATAATTTTACGGGCTAAAGCTTAATAAATTCAACTCTTTTTTGTTGAACACCTGTATAAATGCCCTGTAACCCCTGATACAACACCATTCTTATTATTACCTTAATTGACATACAAGTTTTACTAACATTTGATTCCCCCAACTACTATGTATATATCCATAAAAAGTGCTAATTGTAACATTGAATTCAAAGTTTTTTATATTTTAGCAAAAAAGACACCCTACCTACTCCTAATAATCATTTATGGTATGGCTCATTTTTCTGTATCTTGAACGCTCGATAGATTTGTTCCATTAATATAAGTTTCATTAGCTGATGAGGAAATGTCATTTTTGAGAATGATAATTTTTTATCAGCACGTTTTAGGACATCATCACTTAATCCATTTGAGCCACCTATAACAAACGATATTTGACTCTTTCCATGGATACTAAGCTTGTTCATTTCACTAGCCAACTGTTCTGAAGACCAGTTATCTCCTTGTAAATCAAGTGCAACCACATATTGGGTAGGCTTAATCTTGTTTAAAATACGCTCTCCTTCCTTTTGTTTCACTTGATGCAATTCCTTATCACTTAATTGTTCCGGAGCTTGCTCATCACTTACTTCATCCAATGTTAATTTACAATATGGGCGTAATCTTTTTTCAAACTCAGCAATCCCAAGCTTTATATACTTTTCTTTTACTTTACCTACACTTACAATTTGTATTTGCATGTAATTCCTTCCTTTCTTCTCTTAAGTGAACTCATATGGTACAGACATAGCGCTCTGGTATAATGCCTCTCTTTTATTAATAGTCCAACCTATTAACTGAATATTTTTCTTTACTGAAATTGGATTTACCATTTGTGGTATTAATGCCACTCTTTCTGTATGCTTCCAGGTATCCGAAACTTGATCAACAATGATTTTCAAACGTAACAACCTTGATGTTAACATCCACTTCTCAATGTTCGATCTCAAGATGCTGTGTATATCTATACATGGGTTGATATATGCTTGATGCCTCTTGAATTGTTTCTTTTCTGCACTCGATAAATCTCTATAAGCATGCATCAATGTTTTCTCAGCGTTGATTAACCTTTTTACTTTCTTACGTCCATCCAACAGATCAATATCAACCATTCTTACGTTCTTAAGTACATCCACACGTTCATCAAGTAAAAAATCTACTAATGTTGTCCTGTGTTTTTTCTGGACTTTATGCTTCTTTTCAATTCGTGTTAATTGTTGATGTATACCCAATTCTTTTGCTTTATTATATACCTTCGTCTGACTTCCATAACGCTGATTGTAATAATATGTGCTATTTGACTGCGGTGGATTATAAGGATCTTCTCTTAGATATGAAACCCATAGTCTTTTTGCCACCTCATGTGAATTATACTCTGTTATATCAATTTGTTCATCCCAAGTACCTACCATAGCATTTTCATAATCCCCTAGAATAAGTGACACCATATCCAACAATTCAATTGGCGTCATAAGATTTTTGTGAGGGTTTATTTTGATAACCGTGTTGGATTGTTGTCTATACCTACTTCCCCATTTAATGACAAAGAGTTGATGATGTAATAAGTATCTATAATATCCATTATCCTTCGCATTCAACGAGTAATTTATATATTTCGCTGGACTAACTAAATCCCAAAACTCTCTTGAAACTATATCATTCGAGTATAGTGTAATTCCATCATAAGGAGAGCGTGCTCCGATATTAGATTTATGGATGATTTTACTCAATGTAGGATGTGACATAAACTGCTTATTCAGTATCGTTTGATTAAACCTCGTTTGCATGGTTTCACCTCATTGTATTTTTATTGCTAAATTCATTGATACGACTGTACCCAAACTAAATTACAT
This sequence comes from Virgibacillus sp., assembly GCF_013393565.1. Lineage (NCBI taxonomy): Bacteria > Bacillati > Bacillota > Bacilli > Caryophanales > Bacillaceae > Virgibacillus > Virgibacillus sp. The sequence goes on along the minus strand of NZ_JABXHF010000109.1, from coordinate 6,083 downwards.
GTCCATCAGTTCGAATAGCCATAGAGCACATCAATAAAAACAAATATAATAGTTCTTTTGTTTTATTTGTTTTTATGTTATCAAAGTAGTATAATGAAGTAAAGAAAAATAAAAAGAGGTGTTGATGCTATGTCTAATCGCAATATTGATTCTATTGAGTTCCAGCTCCTGAAACGTAAATCAATTGGTGAGCGACTTAAATATTTCCGTAATGAATTAAAGGCACTCCAACCAAAAGTAGATTATTCCACACCCGCAATTGCTAAACGCATTGGGGTTTCCCCACAAAGTATAACTGCTGTCGAAAGAGGGGAATCAAAAAAGCCATCCTTTTATCTTATTAATCAATTAACTAAAGAATATGGCGTACAATTAGAAGCTGTTACTGATGAATTTTATGAGTCTGAAGAAGAGTTATTTAACATTGGTCATCCTACAAAGATTGAAAGAACAGTTGATTTAGATGGGATGGAGGATATAGAAATAAATAATGATCCTGAGAAGGCACTCGGTATAGTTCTATATGAAAGAAAGGGGGAAAGCAATGTTCGATTATTACTCAACGAAGAAATAAGTAACATTATAGATGATGTGGACATCGTTCAATTACTATCAAGGTTCATTTATGAGATTGATCTACATCAGACAAAATCCTCTCTTCAATTGGAAGAGCTGTTTAAAAAGAAAAGCCCATTCGAGTATGCAACAAGCTTATATCGAATCTCTGAAGGATCAAATCCATATGTATCTAAAGATGTCATTCAAACCTTCATTAACGAAATGCTTACACAAGAGGATGGTAAATAATCTATGTCTAATTCAAATGAAAATATATCTAAATGGATTCGAGAAAATACAAACGATAAACACCAATTCATAAGAGCAATTTCAGAATTGATTCATGACACTCTTGCTGAAAATAAGAAAGGAGAAAAAGAACATGAAAAATACGATTAAAGCTGCATTATATGCCCGTGTTAGTACAGAAGAACAAGCTTCAGAAGGATATAGCATTCAAGCACAAATTGCAGAAATAGAAGCGTATGCAAAAAACAACAATATGGAGATTGTTGCGAGATATGTTGATGAAGGTGTTAGTGGAAAGAACATTTCTGGAAGACCCAGAATGAAACAAATGCTAAATGATATTGATGCTAATATATTCAGTTCTGTTATTGTATATAAGATAGATCGAATTTCCCGTAAATCAAAGGATGCTTTAGAAATCGCTGAACGTTGTGAACAAGCAAATATTAGCTTAAACAGTCTTAAGGAAAACTTTGATATTGCAACGCCAATGGGTAAAATGGTCTTTCAAATGATGAGTAACTTCTCAGAATATGAACGTAATTCAATCATTGATCGTGGTAAAATGGGAATGGTTCAACGTGCTAAGGAGGGCTACCATAATGGAGGTAGAGTGTTAGGGTATGATAGCGTCAATAAAGAATTGGTAATCAATGAAGAAGAAGAACACATAATCCGCTTAACTTTTGATTATGCGGAACAAGACCTAGGTTATAAGGCGATTGTAAGCCGAATAAATGCTATGGGCTATAAAACAAAACGAGGATGTGATTTTTCTATAAACACCATCAAAACAATCTTAGACAACCCCATTTACATTGGCCTAATAAGATACAATAAATATCAGGATTGGGCGGAAAAGCATCGAAAGGGGATCAACAAAGATTATATCTTATCGGATGGCAAACACGAAGCCATTATTTCTAAGGAGCAATGGGAAAGAGTACAACAAATCCGTACAAAGCGATCTATTAAGCCAGCACAATCCAACAAACCATACATATTAAACAGTCTTCTTAGATGCCCTAAATGCGGATATGGTATGGTCTCGGCATCATCGAAAGGTTCAAAGGGAAAAAAGTACCGCTACTATGTATGTGGACTATTCCACAATAAAGGTAGCAAAGCATGTAGTGCCCATTCCATTCGCTCAGATCGTGCGGAACAGCAAGTGATGGATGAATTAAAACGAATTGTCTCTGAACCATATGTATTAAATCAAATTATTGATAATGTGAATAAGAACCGTAGTGAAGCAGAAACTCCAATAAACGATGAGATTAAGGTGTTACAATCTAAGCTAAATAAGGTAGAAGTTCGGATTAACAACATAACGGATCAGTTAATGGATGATCCTTCATTAGTAGCAATCTTCAAACCAAAATTAACAAGTCTTACTGAAGAACAGGAAGACCTTCAAAACAAACTTGAAGCATTAAATACTGAATTAGGTGAATGTGATACAGCACCTATAGATGCTCAAGCATTACGTCATCTCTTAACAAATTTTGAAAAAGTCATGAAAGAGGCAGAGCCTGCAAGACAAAAGGCATTACTCCGCTTAATCATTAAAGATATAGAGATTAATAAAGAGGCACCACGTCGAGTTGGAAGACACATTGAGAAAATAAATCTACACTTTGACTTTACATTGGAAGGATTAGAGAAACAGTCGTTGGAGTTATTGGATGCAGTTGGTATGGATTATATTGAGCCCGTGGAGAGTTGGATGCTCGAAAAAAAGGATGGTAAAATGTTGAGCGAAATGATGGATTCGCTTAACATTTTACCCTTAAAAGATGTACGGTTCTCCCCGATTAATCCGAAACGCCCTATACACCTGTTCCAACAGAATCAACCGCATCACCTGATGTGGAAAAGTCATTTTCGAAAAGGATAGAGCAAAATTACTTCTATGTTGTACCTCTGCACTGATTCCAAGTGACCCACCAACGACAAAGGCTATTTTGCTTTTCCCATAGGTGGCGAGTTCATCCAATTTGCTGGCAAATTGCTCTGAAGTAAGCATGTTGCCGTTAATTTCTAACGTGACAACAAATGTGTCTGGATGAATATGGCTTAAAATGCGCTCCCCTTCTTTTTGTTTCACATGTAACATTTGCGCTTCACTTAAGTTTTCCGGGGCTTTTTCATCAGCTACTTCCACGATATCTACTTTTGCGTACGTGCTTAAACGTTTTAAATATTCTTGTATGCCTTGCTTTAAATATTTTTCTTTTAATTTTCCTACTGATACAATGGTAATTTTCATAATGCGTAACGTCCTCACAGATTTTTTCTTTAGTTTACCATAACTGACCGTGCTTTTTGCTAAAATTTCTTCTCTTCACTCCTACAAACTAAAACCCACTGCAATATACAGAGCTATAATAGCAATTACACTAATGACTACAAGCACTCGGGTTGTTGTTTGAGACAGCGGCTTTACTCGCTTTACTTTGAACCATCCAGTGAATTGGAACTTATTTCGGTATACGACAAAAATAAGGATGGCAATGCCTATGGCTTGTAGCGCTAAAAAGTACATCAAATATGGATATACTTCCGTCAACTGAGCGATCGGCCTGTTCGTGAATATTTCTAAAAAGTAATTGCTTATCGCTCCAAATACGAAATAAAGTACTACAAAGATGAACAGCGCACGAACCGCTTCAAGCAATCCTGTAGAAAATAAACGCATGCTAACCCTCCATCCCACACTTTTCTTCCATTATAACAAAGATGCATTCAAACAAATTGTTTTTTCAGAAAACACTTTCCGTTTTTAAGTAATTCGTGTATTATATATCCAAATGATATATATCAAATAGATAGGAAGATTTCTTTGAAAACGTATAACAATAGTACCTATGTGCTGCTTGGAATTTTGACTTTAGATTGTCGCACAGGTTATAAATCAAACAACGGATGGATCAGAGCTTAAATCATTTTTGGAAAATTAGTTATGGGCAAATTTACCCGAATCTAAAAACGTTAGTTACCGATGGCTTAGCAACCGTTAAGGTCATTTCACAGGATGGGAAACCAGATCGAAAGGAATATTTCCTTACTACCAAGGGGGAAGAGGTGTTAAAGAACTGGTTGAAAGAGCCATTGCAGCATATTGCTAATGAGCGTAACGAAGTGCTTTTGAAATTGTTTTTTAGTAGACATCAGCCTGCAGACCAGACGCAATCGTTGATACGTCATTATAAAGAAGAATTACAGAAGAAAATAGACACCTACGAAGCGATTGAAGAAATGATAGGCACTAATTATTCTCAAAACCCTGATGCTACTTATTGGCTGTATACACTAGACTATGGAAAGCGGACAACCAAGGCTGCTATAGAATGGTGTGAAGCTACCATAGAAAAAATAAAGTAAACTGGCTTTAGTTATAACTTCTTTTCTGGGCTCTTTCGAAAAGCTTAATTTCTTATTCAGCACAAAGATGACTTGAAAAGCAAGATGCGATTGCTTCGAGAAAAGCGTGATCACTGGGGGCGGGGTGCGAGTAAAGAGGCTTCATTTAACCTATAGAAAAGTTAGAAGCAATAGGCAATATCATAACGCCTCCATATACTGTAGAGGGGAGAGAGGATATCATGATAAAACAGGTCTACTCTGGTCGTTATACCACAGAAAATGAAGAAGATATTGTTGTGTTTTTAATAGGGATGCGGGTTAACCGTAGATTAGCTGTACATAAATGGCTTCCCGTCTTTTTAGCAATGCCGCGGATGATTAAAGAACTTTACACATATAAAGATACGTTAGGCTTTTTATCTATGGAAAGTTATTTTGGCCTGCGCACGACGTTGATGGTGCAATATTGGCGGTCTACCGAAGATTTGCTTGCCTATGCAAAGGGGAAACAACATCTAGCTGCCTGGAAACGGTTTAACCAAAAAGCAAGCCATACAAATGCGGTTGGTATCTATCATGAGACATACGTCGTACCAAAAGGTAATTATGAAGCGATTTATGCGAATATGCCGTTATACGGTTTAGCAAAGGCAAACGAACATATACCTGTTTCTCCTAAACGTACAACGGCTAAGCAGCGTTTGACACAGGATGCAGTTAACCAAATAAATGCTTGGAAGTAAAGTGGAACAGCTTGCTGATGTACTAAATCAAAGCTTGCGAGTTGTTCCTACAGGAATATCACATCTTTTCCTTCGGTAGGTTGTGGGTATGCTTACATCAATCTGTTTACGGGACTTTTACTTGCTCATATGGTTAAGCGTCACAAAGGTTTGGCTTGAAAACCTCTTTATGACATACGAGAGTGAGGTTCTATTTTCTTCCCCTAGTATTTTATTCCACACATAATACTGTATCTTACATGATACAATCAACCATAACGTAGTAATTTCTAGAAAAACCTTTTAAACGAAACATTTCACATCGAGATGGCAACTACCTTACATAATTCACCTGAAATTTTACATGTTAAGTCGTACAACATATTTCCTAAAAGCACTTCCTATGTACGTACCTTCCAATTGGAGGAGAACGATGAAAACTTAACTGACAAAATCGCTATTGTAACTGGAGTTAGTTATTCGAAAGGTATTGGAGCTGCAACATGTTTGTCTCTTGCAAAAGCAGGAGCTGACATCTTTTTCACGTACTGGTCTCCATTTGATGAAGCGGAAGGAAGATTGGAAAGAGATTTTCCTAGTAAGCTTTGTGAAAAAATAAATAGCTTTGGAGTGCGTTCTGATCACATGGAGTTAGACTTAAGCCTAGAAGAATCCCCAAACAACTTGCTAAATACGGCCCATAGTAAATTAGGTACTGCTTCCATTTTAGTCAATAACGCAACCTACGAAGCTCCAACGAATTTCCATACGTTAACTTCAGAAAATCTAGATAACCATTATCAAGTGAATAATCGCGGAACCCTTTTATTAGCGGTTGAATTTGCTAAAAGATATGAACAGCAATTTCCCAACGAGAAAGAAGGCCGGATTATCAATCTCGTCTCTAGAGGGCCAGACCCAAATAATATAGCTTATATTGCTACAAAAGGGATGACTATTCCTGCTACAGAGCCATTATCCGTTGCTCTAGCTCCCATTGGCATAACGGTTAATTCTATTGATCCAGGTCCAACGGATACAGGTTGGATAAATAAAGAAACCTAGATTGTAAAATTAAGCGAGACACCAAAAAAGACATGTCATGATATACTCAACGAATAACCAACCAAAGTTAAGGAGAGTGTATCTGACATGTCCTACACCCATCTTACCAAAACAGAACTG